>DASWDX010000182.1:0-11977 GCA_036395055.1 Pyrinomonadaceae bacterium
GTACCTGCTCACCCCAGCCCGCTACTTCCATCACACCCCAACTAACAGGGGCATTCCCAACCTTGATGCTCATCTTTATCGCTTTCTCTTTTCGGACTCAACTTTTGCGTGCGCACTGTAACGAACAATCCAGGTTCTCGACCGAAGGTACTCTTCGCGCGCCCTGGTGGTCTTATTGTTGGAGATCTGCCTCTATCGTCACGGGCCGGTTTTCCTTGAACGACAACGTGGCTGCCGCACTGGCCTGTAAAGCGGCCACCCCGTCTGCGCATGAAACAGTTGGCGGTTTGCTCTGCAAAACGTTGTCAACGAAATCCTGCAGTTGAGTGATATATGCCTGTTCGAAGCGCTCGGTGAAATAAGGCACGGTGTCGTGATTAATGCCATCTTTAGTCATGACCAGAATCGGGGTTTCGCGTAAATACCCAATCTTTAATGTGCCTTCGGTACCGAGAATTTCAGTGCGGATATCGTAGCCATACACTCCGTTGCGGCTGAGATCGATGGTGCCGAGCGCGCCACTCCGGAAGTAGAGACTGGTGATGGCGTTGTCAATGTCTCCAATCTCCTTCATCTCCGGGTAGGCGAGCGTCCCGCCGATGCTGTAGACGCTTGCGATCTCACCCATGTACCAGCGCGCAAGATCCAAATCATGGATGCCGCAATCTATGAACAGGCCGCCGCTATGGGCCGGATCGAGGTATTCAAGGCTGGGCCGATATGGATCACGAGAAGATGACTTGAAGACCACCGGGTTTCCAATCAGACCCTCATCAATCTTACGCTTGGCCGCTAAATACCCTTTGTCGAAACGTCTCATAAAACCCATTTGGAAGAACACGCCTGTCTGCTCGACGATGCGAAGCATCTCACGCGCTTTATCCAATGAGATAGACAATGGTTTCTCACAAAAGATTGGTAGCCCGCGTTTCGCTGCCGCCAACACAATCTCTTTATGCGTGCTGGTTGGACTGACTATAACTACGCCCTCGACTGCCTCATCGGCGATCAAGTCCTGATAGCTGCCGTATTTTTTGGAGATACCCAACTCCGCTGCGAGGGCCGTGGCCGCAGTTTCGTTCACATCGGACACAGCCGCAATTTCAGCCCTGGCAATGCGGCCGTTAAAATACCTGACATAACTACTGCCGAGCCGTCCCAAGCCTACGACGCCCACTCTTAACCTGTTACTCATCGCTGATTCGCTCCCGCTTATTTATTTGCGTCCGTCGCGGCCGCGTTCTCTTTCGTAATTAGTTTGATTGGTACAACCATCTCCTCTTTGACTGGCTCGCCCTTAATTAAATGGTAGGCGTTCTCGACCGCCATCGCGCCCATTGTGGCGGGCGACTGCGCAACGGTAGCGTCCATCGTGCCGCTCAGGACAGCCTTGCGCGCTTCATCAGAAGCATCAAAGCCGATGACGATGATCTGCCCGGTTTTTTTGGCGGCAGCAATCGCTTCGAGCGCTCCGAGCGCCATCAAGTCGCTACAGGCAAACACGGCCTGCACGTCTGGATGAGATTGAAGGATGTTCTGGAAAACGTTGAAGCCCTGATCGCGCTCCCAATTTGCGGTCTGCGAAGCGACAATTTCGATGCCCGGCGTAGCTTTGAGGGCATCGCGGAAGCCTTTCAGACGAGAGTCACCCGTCTCATGACCTGGAATGCCCTCGAGCACAGCAACCTTGCCTTTGCCACCAAGCTGTTTGGCAATGCGCTCGCCTGCGAGTTTGCCGCCCTCGTAGTTATCCGAGCCGATAAAGGTCGCTATCTTCCCTTTCGAGTCGCTCAGGGCCTTGGCATCCACGCGCGTGTCAACGATGACCACTGGAATGTTTGCGCTATTGGCCTTGTTGATGGCCGGTACGATTTCGCGCGAACCAGACGGCGTGACGCAGAGCGCGGCGATCCTGGTTTGGATCAGGTTCTCGACAATCTGCATTTGCTTTTCCACATCCACCTCGCGCTCAGCCGCCTGCACGATCAAATTCACTCCCAGCTTTTTAGCCTCTTCTTCGGCGCCTTTTTGCATCTCGATAAAGAAGGGGTTATTGGCGGTCTTCATCACGAAAGCAATTCTGGGCACACCGCCTGCTTGCTCCTGCCCTCGCTGACAACTTATGAAAGTAATCGACAGTGTTCCCAACAGAATCAGGATCAGAACCTTCTTCATAAACGTTTCTCCTTCTTCATAGTAGTTTCTTCTGAATGCTATTTCCCTCGCCTCTTCAGTGCCATATCAATCAGCACGGCGACGATAATCACCGTACCAATCACGATTTGTTGGATAAAGGATGAGACGCCCAGGAGATTAAGGCCATTCCTCAGGACTGCCATGATCAGCGCACCGATTAAAGTTCCTACTACAGTGCCCTCGCCTCCCAGCAAACTGGTACCGCCGATCACGGTGGCAGCAATCGCGTCTAACTCGTATGACATTCCGGCGATGGGTTGCGCCGAATTCAATCGCGCCGTCAGCAGAATCGCCGCCAAACCGCTCAACAACCCGGCGATACCGTACACCATCGTCTTATATAGTTTGACGTTGATGCCGGACAGCAACGCGGCCTCTTCATTGCCGCCAATGGCATAAGTGTAGCGGCCCAGCTTGGTGCGTCGTAAAACGAAATGGGCGATCACGTAGACGCCGATCATGATGATCACCGGGGCCGGGACGCGGAGCACTTCGCCGGTAGCAAGCGAGCGGAAGCTTTCCGAGAAGCCTGAGATCGGCCTTCCTTCCGTGAACATTAAAGCCGCGCCGCGAACGACACTCATCATGCCCAGTGTGGCGATAAAAGGAGGCAGCCGTCCGACGGTGATCAGCAATCCGTTCACCAGACCACATAGGAGACCGGCCCCTACGCCAACTATCAATGCCAACGGAAGTGGGAGGCCGCCCTGAAGAACGCTCCCCATGACCACGCCGGCAAAGGCAAGCACCGACCCGACTGATAAATCGATCCCGCCAGTGATGATGACGAAGGTCATGCCGACAGCGATAATCGCGATAATAGTCGCTTGTTCGGCAATATTCAGAAGATTCGAGATGGTCAGAAAGTGGGGTGTCAGGGCCCACAGTACGAGGGCCAGCCCTAATAGGCCCGACAAGGTGCCAAGCTGTCGTCCGTAGTGAGAGACAAAATTCTGTCTGAGGGCTATTCGCCCAAGGCACATTGTAAGACCCTTTCCTGAGTAGCCTCCTCGGCGGAAAACTCACCCGTGATTCTGCCCCCGCGCATCACCAGAATGCGGTCACTCATGCCCAGGACCTCGAGCATCTCAGAAGAGATCATGATGATGGCGACGCCGGACGCTGTGAGCCTGTTCATCAACTGATAAATTTCGGCCTTCGCGCCCACGTCCACGCCGCGCGTCGGCTCATCGAATATGAAGACCTCGGACTTGCAGCAAAGCCACTTGCTGAGCACAACCTTCTGTTGATTGCCGCCGCTTAAATAAACAACCTTCTGGTTGAGGCTGGGTGTCTTGATCCGCAGGTCTTTGACATAACGATCGGCGGCCTGTTGCTCCTGCTGAGCGTTCATTAGGCCCCACCTGGAAAACTTGTCCACACTTGCAAGGCATAGGTTCTCTCTTACCGACAGCGGCAAGACCAAGCCTTGAGACTTTCTGTCTTCGGTGAGGAACCCAATTCCGGAATTGATGGCAGCGCGCGGCGAGCCGATTCGCTGTTGCGAGCCGTTGATTGAAATAACTCCCGAAGCGATCTTATCGAGACCGAAGATGGCCCGCGCCAGTTCCGTTCGCCCAGCGCCCAGCAAACCCGCAATGCCGAGCACTTCTCCTTTACGAAGTGAAAAATTGATGTCATTCAAACCACCCTGGGTATTTAGTCCCTCGACACGCAAGACTTCAGGTCCGAGCTCGGCCCGCTCTTTCGGAAACAACTCCGTCAACTCGCGATTCACCATCAGGCGAATCAACTCAGACTTACTCATCTCGCGCACATCGTAAGTGCCGACGGTGCGCCCGTCTCGCAAAACAGTAACGCGGTCGCCGATTTCAAACAGTTCCTCCATGCGGTGCGAGATATAGACGATTGAGACGCCTTTATCTCTAAGGCTGCGAATGATGGCGAATAGTTCTTTGATTTCGTGTTCGGAGAGGGCGGCAGTGGGCTCGTCCATGATCAGGATCCTGGCGTCCAGTGAGAGCGCCTTGGCCACTTCGATCATCTGTTGTTCAGCTACCTTGAGCTCTTTGATTAACTTATGAGGGTCGAGGGTCAATCCCAGGCCATTTAAGGCGCGCGTCGCCGCTTGAAATATCGCGCGCTGATCGATCAGTCCGAACCGACGAGGCTCGCGCCCGAGAAAAATGTTTTCACCGGCCGACAAATGCGGGATGAGATTAAATTCCTGGTAGATGGTGCTGATGCCCAGGGTTTGCGCGTGCTTTGGATTTCTGATCTCGACGTCCTGACCGTCAAAAACGATCTGGCCCGCACTCTTCTGATAGGCCCCGCTGAGAATTTTCATGAGCGTGGATTTGCCCGCGCCGTTCTCGCCGAGAAGGATATGAACCTCGCCCCGTCGCAAATCGAAATCAACGTCGTCCAACGCCACGACGCCGGGGAACGCCTTCCTGATATGACGCATTTCGAGAACGGGGGCATCTACCATCTAGATATAACTTTCCTGAACTAAAGATTCCTTTTATGCCGGCACGTTGTGTTCTGGTTTGTCTTCATCTCAACAAAACTTAACCCTTTGTTTTGAGCGAGCTCTCTTGGTCGCTGATGCGAGGGTGCTCTCGCTGGAGCCCGACCGGCCGTAACGGCTTCGCCGTCTGATGTGAGGAAGTGGCTCCGCCCTTCCTTCACCGCTGGATCTTAGTCCTGGGGCTGCGCCCACATTTGGGGCGTAGCCCCGAAATCCAAAAGACAGCCTTACGGCGGGGCAAAGCTACCGCCTCACATCAGGCGGCGAAGCCGTTTCGACGCTGCTGGTGCTTAAGCGATGAGGCTCTCTCATAAGAAGAACCGCTCTCGCTTGACCGCCTCGTCATAAGTTTCGCGGGCACTCTTAACCGATTCGATTTCCGAAACTTCCGCCACCGGCACATCCCACCATGACTCATATCCTGGCACGCGCACCTCTTTATCAACCTCAATGACAATGACCGTCGTTTGCTGCTGCGCGCGTGCTTCTGCGAGCGCATGCTGTAGATCTTCTCGAGTGACCGCGCGAATCACGTGCGCCCCTAAACTTTCGGCATTGGCTGCGAAGTCAACTTCGAGCCGCCCACCATCCAGTTGTCCGCTCTCAGGGCGACGGGCCCGATAATCTGTGCCAAAGCCGCCCGAACCCAAAGCCTTCGATAGACCACCAATGCTGCTGAAGCCATAGTTATTCAGCAGAATAATATTTAACTTAACCCCCTCCTGAATCGCGGTGACGATCTCGCTGGACATCATTAGGTATGAGCCGTCGCCGACCATCACATAGACTTCACGCGATGGGTCGGCCAACTTCACACCCAGCCCGCCAGCAATCTCATACCCCATGCAGGAGTTGCCATATTCGAGGTGATAGCCTTTCGGATCGTGCGTGCGCCAGAGTTTGTGCAGGTCCCCTGGCAAACTGCCGGCGGCGCATACCACGACGTCCTCCGGCCTCGAAAAACCGTTGACGATTCCGATGACTTCGCCCTGGCTAATGGGTGGCCCTTGCCCGAGGTTGAATAAGCGTTCAACCTCCGTCCGCCACTGATCTTTGAAGGAGGCGATACGAGAAGTGTACTGGTCGTCGACCCGATAGCCTTCAAGCGCTGCTCGTAATTCATCGAGGGTGACGCGGGCGTCGGTTACGAGCGGCAGCGCCGCGTGTTTGTAGGCATCGAATTCAGCCACATTGATGTTGATAAAGCGAACCTCGGGATTCTGAAACGCGGTTTTGGATGCGGTCGTAAAATCGCTGAGACGTGTGCCCACGGCAATCACCAGATCTGCCTCCCGCGCGGCAAAGTTAGCACCGGGAGTGCCGGTCGCGCCGAGCGCTTGAAGATTTTGGGGATCGTCCCAGGGCAGCGCGCCCTTGCCGGCCATCGTCTCGCCAACCGGAATGCCGGTCTGTTTAACTAAGAGCGCCAGTGCGGCGCTCGCTTCGCTGTAAATGACGCCGCCGCCCGCGATAATGAGTGGCTTCTGAGCCGCCTGAATCCATTCGACAGCGCGCGCCAGCAGCGTGCGGTCGGCCATCGGCCGGGAGATGTGCCAGGTACGCGGCTCAAAAAGTTCTACCGGATAATTCCACGCCTCAGCCTGCACATCCTGGGGAAGCGCGAGTGTGACCGCGCCCGTGTCAGCGCGTGAGGTTAAGACACGCATGGCCTCCATCAAAGCAGAGGGCAGTTGATCAGGACGATTGATCCGATCCCAGTAACGTGAGACGGGCTTGAAGGCGTCGTTCACCGAAATGTCCTGGGTGTGGCTTGACTCCAACTGTTGCAATACCGGCGCTACATTGCGACGCGCGAAGATGTCGCCGGGCAGCAGCAGCACAGGCAGGCGATTGATCGTTGCCGTCGCTGCGCCGGTAATCATGTTCGTTGCTCCTGGTCCAACCGAAGACGTACAGGCAAAGGTGCTCAGCCGGTTCTTCATCTTGGCGTAGGCGGTGGCCGTATGGACCATCGCCTGCTCATTACGAGCCAAATAAAAACGAAAGTCGGGTGTTTGCTGCAAGGCCTGTCCAATACCTGCCAGGTTGCCATGTCCGAAAATGCCCCAAACGCCGGCGAAGAAAGGCGACGCATTTCCGTCGCACTCGACAGACTGGTTTTTCAGAAACGTGATGAGTGCCTGGGCGGTAGTTAAACTTTTTGTTTTCATCGTCGCTTCCTTGTAGTGCGACTGCCTTGATAGCCATGCACGTGCTTGGCTCAGGTCAGACCGCCCGTGGTAGCGGATGGATCTACTGGATAGTATCCGGCCGCTTACCGCGACTGTGTGGAGACTCAAGGATCCACAAGGACAGCTCAAGCCCTGCCAATTTGCAGGTTAGGAAGGGCGGCTTGCCCCCGCTAGAGCGCCAACGGCGCGATTTGTTTACGTTAGCTTTCAAGTTACAGCACCAACCGGCCAAGCCTGAGAGTGCATCACTGAGAACATTCTTTCTTACGAACCCAGTTGAGATATGCCAACGGGTCAGCGGGGGCAAGCCGCCCTTCCTAACCTGCAAATTACCGGACGTCCCTTTGGGTTTCCACACGGTCTCTACCGCACATTGTACTGACTATTGCCGTGGGGAAGGCTTGAAGTAGGTAGCCATCTGATTCAGTTCGCGACCGCGCCACGATTCTTGTTCTTCCAAAGCGCGTTCAACGGTCAAGTTGTGGTGAATGATGGAGCCGGCGGCCTGGGCCACAACAAGCGGGTCTTCCGGTCCCGGGAAGAGCACGTTACGTCCAACGAGCGCGCCGCGCACATTCGCTCCCGCAGCAAGGCCAGCTTCGATTTCTCGTAACAGGGGAGTCGCGTCGCCGACCGACTCGCCCCCCAGCAGCAGAATAGGCAGCGTCGTTGCTCGTGCAACCACCTCGTAGTTTTTGCAGTAAGGCAACTTCAGCCACAGGTAACGGCTGCTATCACCTAGTGCTGATGCCACACCTACGATCTTCGCTAACGCTTCCGCCTCTTTGACCACGCGATAGCCGCCATTATTTTTGACAACGGGTAGAGGCTCGAGAAATGTCGGGAGACTCAGCGCGTTCATTTCCGTGATCGCGCGGGCGCAGTAGAGCATGGTGTTGAGCGAGCCTGGCTCTTCATCGCAGATGCGGAGCAAGAGTTTGGCTCCGTCCAGACCCATGTCCGCGCAGGTTCCCGGTGACGCGCCCGTAATCGGATCATCCATTTCCCAACTCGCTCCGGCCAAACCACCTCGATTGAGGCTAACAATGAGCAATCTGTCGTCCAGCAAACCGGGACCGCCAGCTTCAAGGATCAAATCATGGAGGATCAGCAAGTCTTCGAGCACATCCATAGTAGCCATCACGCCATCCACAACGTGGCTTTGAAGTACTCGAACAATACGCGCGAGGTAACTATGACGGTCAGCCATTCTCAGCGGATCATCGCCGACTTTCGTGACGCGGCGCGCAGGATGATCTGCTGCCAGAATGTTAAGCCTTCCGTCAGGCGTAAGCGTGCTGCGTCGCTTCCGCGCCCGGGCCGTGCGAAGAGAGCGCTCCGGGTCTGCTAGCCGAACCTCAGTTATCTTAGCCAGTACAGAGGCAGGGAGAAATTTTTCGTCAAGAAAACCCTCCATCTAAAATCCTCCCCGCTCCTCGATAAATGTTAGGGCTTCCTGTTCGTAGGGCATGAAGTTGGCACAGCCGTGGCGTGTGACCACAATCGCCCCGCAGGCGTTCCCCATCCGCGCCGATTTATACCAGTCCCACCCTTTGATATAGCCATATAGAAAGCCGCTTGCAAAAGCATCTCCGGCACCGAGGACGTTTTGAATCTCGATCGGAAATGTCGCGGCCTCTATTGCGTCGCCGCCCTTCAAGTACACGGTAGTGCCCTCTCCTCCGCGCTTGAGTGCTAAAGCTTCGGGTCCGGCGCTGAGAATCTCATCCACCGCTTTTAAGACATCGCCACTCACACGCGCTGCGGAAACCTGCGAATGTTCTACCGAAACGGAGATACCTTCCTGCAGCGCTCCAGCTTTAACTTCATCCGCCGTACCAATCACCACATCCGTCAAGCGCAGGACTGACCGAATGGTGACACCGAAGGCCCGCTCGTCGTGCCATTGATCAGGGCGAAAATCCAGGTCGAGGACGACCTTGGTGCCTGCGTTACGGGCGCGCTCGGCGGCAAAGATGGTGGCACTCCGACTGGGCTCACGGCTGAGTCCGGTGCCGGAGATCAAAAGCACACGCGCTTCTTCGATGGGTGCGGCCAGCACGTCGTCGATCGTCAGTTCAATGTCGGCGCAATTGTCGCGGTAGTAGACTAGGGGAAACTTATCCGGTGGCTCGATACCGAGAATGACAGCGCTGGTGCGCCGGCCGGATTTGCGAGGAATGAAGCTCGTGACGATTCCTTCCTGCTCAAGGAAGTGGAGCAGGAAATCTCCAACCGGATCCTGTCCGACCGCCGTTAATAACACCGAGCGCAGCCCCAACCGGCGTGTGCCTACCGAGATGTTCGTTGGGCAACCGCCAACATACGATGCGAAGTTCTTGATCTCGGGGAAAGGCGCGCCGATGTCATTCGCGTATAAGTCAATGGAGCTGCGACCCATCGGCAGAATATCGAATTTTCGATCTGCCATTAACTTTCTCTTCCTCGAGTCACGAGCGGCACGCGTGGGTCTTGTTCACGCCAGGTCCCGCGCACCCACGCGTAGTCAGGATCGTCAGAAGCCGCCATCGAACGCGCACTGCCCGCCAGTGCATTGAGGTAATAAACGTTGTATCCGTGGGCGGCCACTACCGGGTGATACCCTTCTGGAACCAATACCAATTCGCCGTCGCGCACGGTGAGCGTCTGGTCCAGCCGTCCATCTGTTGTATAGACTTTCTGAATCGCATACCCTTCGGGTCGATCCACCTTGTAATAATAAAGCTCTTCAAGGTCCACTTCATCAGGTGGGTTATGTATGTCGTGTTTGTGGGGCGGATAGCTGGACCAATTCCCGCTCGGAGTATAGACCTCGACGAGGAGTAGTCGCTGTGCGGGAAACTCCGGTTTTAGGATGTGATTGATCTGGCGCGTCGCGTTCTCGCCGCCCCTTACTTCAATTTCAACATCGTCCGGCGTTACCAGTCGGCCCGGGAATCTTACTTCGGCGCGTGATAAACAAAGCGCCAGTTCACAATCCGTCTCAGCCGAGATCGTAAACCCTGTCTCAATGGGCAGGTAGACGGCGCTCGGTAATCCATCGAAGACGTGTGCCCGGCTGCCAATATCAGACCAGGAGCCGGCTGTTGATTCCACCGAGCAGCGTCCGCCCAGCACCACCAAACCCAGTTCAGTTGCTGCTGTCTCGCTCTGAAATTTCTCACCCCGCAATAGCTTACGTATGCTTAGAGTCAGATACTGATAGCCAGTAGACTCCGGTGTTACGAGCAGCGTTTCTCCATACACTGTTTCGGAAGAAAGCGGTTTAATTAGCAAATCTTTTGTGTCTTGCGGCATCCAGGTTTACTCGTTGGCGGCTTAAAATTTCGGCGGCGCCGTAGATTCACGGACAATCAGTTCACCCTCAACTTTGATATTAGTCTTAGAGTCAATGCACGAGAGGAGTTTGATCATTATTTCCATAGCCATGCGCCCCATCTGCTGTTTCGGTTGGCTCACAGTAGTTAACAATGGAGAGGTGTAAGAAGCGATGGCAAGATCATCAAATCCAACCAGCGACAGCTCCTCCGGGACCTTGATCCCGTGGCCATGAAGTGCGCGTAAAGCTCCCAACGCTGACATATCGTTATAGCAAAAAACCGCTGTCGGAGGATTGGGTAGCGCTAGAAGCCGTTCCATCGCTTGACCCCCTCCCTCCGGCTTACCATCGCCGTGAACCACGAGTTCCGGTAAGAATGGATATTCGGCGAACGCCAGCGCCTGTCGGTAGCCTGCAAGGCGTTCGATGTCAGACTGAAAACCACCGCGGTCACCGATGTAAGCAATTCGCTTGTGGCCCAGACCGATCAAATGTCGCATGACTTCAGTGCTGGCTTTAATGTTGTCAATCGTGACTGAGTAGATGAACCCATCCGTCTCATCAGGGTGTTGATTGTTAATGAGCACAATCGGAACTTTTAACTGGCTCAATAGGGGTACGTAGAGGGCTCCAACGCGTGACGCGGTAACAAGAATGCCGTCCACACGACGCTCATGAAAAGAGTGGACCACTCTGACTTCACGATCTGGATTGGCATTGGAATTTGCGAGAAAGACTGAATAACCGTGATCATTCGCCGCCTCTTCAACGCCGCTAATCACATCGGCTATAAACGGATCGGCAATGCTGGTCACAACCACGCCAATCGTTTTTGTTCTTTTGGTTGCCAGGCTGCGCGCAATTGCGCTCGGTCGGTAGCCTAAGCTGGCGGCGATCTGGCGAATCCGCTTCGCTGTTTCACCCTTTACCAAAGGGCTGTTGCTTAAAGCCCTCGAGACGGTCGGATGTGAAACCTTGGCGGCCCGCGCGATGTCTTTGATTGATACGTGTTGCATTCGATTACAACCGAGTGCAGTGAATTGAAAACGGTTGTTGCAAGACCCTATGTCGAATCACTGGTGGCCACGGTACGTCTAAATTCTCTTATGAGAATGCACACGTGTTCAGGACGTTCAAAACATAAAGCAGCTCAGAGGCTGCCCTGTCTAACAGTTGTGAATGCTCGAAAAGGTAGGCTGCCTACCTCGTCTTGTAATGGGTCTCAAATCTACCCCCCTCAAGTCTTAGTGTCAAGAGTTCGAATTGACTGAAAAAATCTGCTCAAAACAGATTCCTTCCTCATCTACTCCAGATAGATGACAACAGTATCTCGATCTCGGCAATGCTTACACCAGAGATCGTGGGAGTTTCGAACTCATGGTCCACCCAAGACTTAAGTCCTTGGTTTTTGAGCAGAGCGCATAGGACTTTCGAGCAATTTCACATTCGCTCCCATCCCTTACGATCCTTTACCGTTTGTAGTACGTTCCGTGCTGTTTGTTCTGGACGCAAATTAGCCACACCCGAATCCGAGTAGAAGAATGTGAATCTCTGTAAATTATTGAGGATTAAGAGGAAGTGGTAGCGGGGGCGGGGGTCGAACCCGCGACCTTGGGGTTATGAATCAATAACCATTGCTACCGAGTTTCATCATCGACCGCATAACTTAACAAAACCAGAGCGGATTGCACCCAATCGAGTCGCTTATGTGCCTTATGTCCTATATGTTCTTCATGAAGTCTGGCAAAAGTCTGGCAAAGAATGAACCCCAAGGCCTGA
>DASWDX010000183.1:0-2117 GCA_036395055.1 Pyrinomonadaceae bacterium
AGGAATAAGCCGCATTCAGCGCCAGCAGCGCCACAAACGCAGCAGTAATCATTTGAAACACGATCCATCGCCTTTGCACACCAGGGGGTCGACGAAGCATGAAGACGCAACCGGAGATCAGGAGAATCGGGAAAAGAATTAACATTGAATACTTGACGACGAGCGCCAAACCGCACGCGAGCCCGAGGAGGATCGCCCGCCGCAGTGTGGGCGCCGAGCCATAGATGTAAAGCGCGAAGAAAAAGAGCAGATAGGCGAAAGCTACATGAATGTCTTTGACAACCCGCCCGTGGGCCAGGATCGTTGGTTCGAGGCTGAACAGAGTCACCGCCAGCACGGCGGCGCGGGCATTGAAAAGGCGTCGCGTAAACATGAAAACGAGCACGCCCAGCAAGAGCGTCAGGACAATCATCGGCACCCGCGACCAGAAAAAGATAGCTCTAAAATGATCGCGGTTAACGGTCCAAAATCGTGCTCCTGCCGTCACCGTTTGTTGCGAGGAAGGTTGGTTGTCAAGGTCATTGAGCGATGGTGCCTGCACCGAAAGAAACGAGAGCGGCAAGGCGGCCAACATGCTCGGCAAAGGCGGCTGTTCGTGTGCAAGGTGGAAGGCTTTGGCGTTGAGGTAATAGTAGCCGGCGGGAATGATCAGCGTTTCGTCGATTGTAATGCTCTTTCGCGCTACAACGGTAAGGAGGTTAACAGTCATTACCAGCAACAATGCCGCAGAGATTAAGTGCGGAGCATAATCCGTCGCGATCCGGCTGAGAGTTCCGCCTGAGGTTGCAGAGAGTCGCGAACGCCGCCCGCTTTTGTGCAACGCCTCTGCGGTTTCTGCTTTGCTGTTGTTGCTGTTGTTCGGTTTCACTTCGCTACCTTCATAGTTTTTCAACTGTCACGTCATTGCCACGGCTGGAAATTCTTTTTCGCGAAACAAAAGATTGAGCCGAGCGCGCTCATTTTACGCGATAGACATAGATCGAATTTCCCAGGACGGCCTCGGGCTGACGCGTGCGGTATGCGGCGAGGTAATTTACGCGTTGTTCATCAGAGATGGTTTTCCCATTTTCATCTGCGACGACGTAGACGGTGGAGCCGTTAAGGAAACTCGCGCCGATCGCCACATAGCGCGTCTCCGGCATAACAACCCCCGGCCGCGGAAACATCTCGTGATATGCGATGCCGTATTGTTCCAACGAGCCCCACCCACCGGACAGCGCCCCAACGACTTCGCTCTCTCCATGCGCGTGAAGGTATTCCGCGAGGGCGCGCCCGTCATCACCCCACTCGACGTTGGAATCAGATAGATACCACCAGTGTGGGTGACCTGTCGCGAGTTGATTCATGTAGGGAATGTAATCCGGATAGGTTCGTAGGGCTTCAGCAGACATCCAACCAAACGCGACCACTACCAGCGCAATCGCCAGATGACGCGGATATCGCAGCTGGAGCAGCCGATCGAGAAGCGCGCCGGCGGCGATGAAGAGGAACGGATAAACCGGAAGAAAATGCCTGATGCCGATGTTAATGTGGCTGGTCATCGAGAGCACAGCATAGATGCCTATCGGGATCAGCAGCCACAGACTGCGCTTGTCCCTTTTTCGCAACAGTCGCCACAGTGTCCAGGTGAGCGCGGCCAGCGTTATTACGAGGAAGGGCAGTGACGTTTTCAGGGCAAAAGCAACCGGGAAGTAATACCACCAGCCCAGCCTGCTGTATTGGCCCAGCAGCGACGTGGCATGTCCGTCCCGGTTATGGAGCATGACGTTATATTGGCCAAAGAGGTAGTAAGTGGGCACGATCTTTGACCCCACTCGGAAGAACGTCATCCAGGGCCCGAACGTGCCGGGCGATCTCGCTTTCACCCATTGGACATCACCCGGTACGACTGGCGGTCGTTGAAAACGGTAGGCGGCATTGATCATCAGCAAGACGAAACATGCCACGATTGCACTGTGCAGCAGTAGCCGCTTTCGACTCTCATGCAAACTCGGCGCGAACGCAAATCCGGCGACCGCCAGGCAGGCGATGACCGGCAGGAGCACAATCATGGAAAACTTGGTGAGCAGTGCCAGGCCACTTGCCAGTCCGAGAAGCAGAGCATTCCGCGTCGTCTT
>DASWDX010000184.1:0-6579 GCA_036395055.1 Pyrinomonadaceae bacterium
CGCCAGACGGCTCTGAACGCCGGCTACAACGAAGGCTTGAAGGACGGCACTGCCGCGCGTCAGAGGGGCAGGAGTACCGACTACCGCAACCAAAGCGCCTACCGCAAAGCCACCAAAGACTACAGCTCACGTCTCGGTGACCGCGAGTTGTATCGCCGGTATTTTCGTGAGGCTTACGAGACTGGCTTCAACGACGGTTTCAATCCGCAAAACACTGGCTACGATAACAATCGCAATCGCGACTGGAGCCGCAATGACAATCGAGACTGGAACGCCAACATCAACAATCGGAATCGCCGTGGCCGCAACTGGGATCGTTATGACACCTACGGAGGTTCTTTCGAACTTCGGCAAACGGCTTTGAATGCTGGTTATAACGAGGGGATCAAGGAAGGCCGAAACGATCGCAACAGTGGCAGACGCTCTGACTTCCGCGACAAGAGTGCATACCAGAGAGCCACTACGGACTACAGCTCAAAACTCGGTGACCGTGGCCTTTATCAGCGCTACTACCGAGCCGGTTTTGAGAATGGTTATTACGACGGCCTGAACGGCAACTGAAACTGGATTCAGGTGAGAGCACCAAACTTTGCTTCTCTTCGGGTGCGGTTATCTATTTCGGCGGGGACGGTGAATGGTCGAACGTCAGTTCGGCCGTTTATAGTTTGGGAGCGTTCTTTTCTTGTGAGCAGGCGGACGAGGGAAGGGTTATCAGGAATGCCTAGAGCCGTTGACCGTCCTCTCGTGCAGCCATCATCTTAACCTTCTTCAGTTCTGGTCCTTTGACTCCGAAGTAAGTTGCCATCTGCACGATCTGCTTTGGATCTACAAAATCTTTGGCGTCGGAGCAGAATTTTTCCAGGGTTGGGCCAAACTCGCGGCAAGTCATGCTCTTCGGAATCTTCAGACCGAGTTCGCATTCACCATTTTGCCTGTACTGCAAACAGAAATCACAAATCTTCATTACTCACTTCTTTCAGCGTTTTGAAAAGATCGACCATGTAGCGGTCAGAGAACACAGGTTAGAGAACAGAGGTCAGAGGTCGAAGAAGAGGTTTCGGAGGTCAGAAGCAGCCGTCGGCTTATGCCTGACCTCTGATTTCTAACCTCTGATCTCTGACCTCTGTTCTCTGATCCCTCATCTCTGGCCTCCGTTATCTTTCAATGTCCAATCGGTATTCGTTGAAACCGAGTCTTGCCTTCCGGATCCTGCCACGAAATATCAAGTACATACGGTTTGGCTTCGCCAGCTATCACTTTCAGGCGCGCCAACAGATCCGTTCTCGCATCGGCAACCTTTCCGTTAATCCAGGTTTTGTGAGCGAGAACCACATTCTCTTTTGGCCTAATGGAGTCTATGGCGTCAAATCTAATATGTGCTTGTGAAGGCCCGCCGCCCGGAGTTTCAAGATCCTTAAGGAAGACCGTCAGAATCTCCACGCATTTGAGCGCGTGGTCGGCGTCGTTACTTAGCTCCAGGCGAACATCAGCTTCGTCCCCAATGAATTTAAATGTTAAAGGCTTTGCTATATTGGTACTCATCGCTGCCTCTTTCTTGCTCGTTCGCGAGTGGCGCCCTTCTTCCCGTTTTTCTTAGCGAGCGCCAGCGCGAGGACGTCACCCGGTTGGCATTTGAGTGCCTGACACATCTTCTCCAGGGTTTCGAAGTTGATGCCAAGTGCTTTGCCCTTCTTCAAACGCCAAAGCGTAGTGTGGCTGATACCAGTCTCTTTAGCCAACCAGTAGAAGGTTCGCCCGTGCTCTGCCAGTAAGTGATCTACTCGAATCTCAATCATAAATGTTTCCACGCGCACTCCATTACTTACCACATACGATAAATATTGTCCATCCGCAATATATACCGTATTTGACATACACGCCTCGTTACAGTAATGTGTAGTCAGTGATTAATCTTTACATCAATGAGCGTCGGGTCGGAGATGTCGCTATTCTGGACTTGAAGGGCCGGCTGAGGGTAGGTGGGAGCACGTTAGAGCTACACAAGTCGATACGCTGCCTGCTTCTGGAAAAGAAGATTCTCATTCTCTTGAATCTGGCAGACGTTACATATATCGACTCTTGTGGTTTGGGCGAGCTGGTTGCGAGCCAGGTCTCGGTAGAAAACAAGGGTGGGGAAATCAAGCTGGTCGGTCTCACGGAGGCGCTTCATGAATTACTGAGAACAGCCAGGCTTCTGTCGGTCTTCGATACCTACGAAAGCGAAGCTGAGGCAATACCAAGCTTTGCCGATTACGTCTCAAACGTCAAAAAACCCCAGCTCTCTTGCGCCTAGAACGGTTACAGCAGAGGAAACCTTTTGCTGTGAAGGCGTCTGGGATGTCCGGCATTTTCTTATTTCTGGCATCTTGGTTTCAGGTCCGCTGATTCGTAGTCATGTGTGGTACATTGAGCGTGTAGTTGTTCTTCGAAAATCTACTCTCGACATCAGGATTTTGCGCGCGTAGCTTCCTTCTCCTTGTGCCGTCTGATTTGTTTTTCAAACTCGACCAGTACCAGGAATTCTGATGTCTATCTCCACGACAAAATCCAATAGAAAACCGTTAACACTTGCTCGTGTAAATGGCGATCTGTGTTTCAGGGAATAGGCAACCCACTCTAGCCTCAATCGTAAGACATCGGGGTTGGATCTGAGACTAGTTAACAATTGAGGAGTTCGACAAATGAGTTACGCGAAAAAGAACATAAAGAACGTGACGGGAGCGATCGCTGCCGTGATTGTAGTCGCCGCGATGGCTATCTGGCAGTTTTACCTGTTCGTCACATTTAAGAGCGTCGAGGGCGGGTCAGCCCATTTGTGGTGGGCCATTGCCATGGCTGTCCTGGCTTGTGGCGCGGCGTTCCTGGTGTTTTCAGTCTTCGTGCGCCATGACACTGACGATGATCTGCATATCACTTCAACGCGGCGCGCGTGATTCTTACTAAATTGATAGAGCCTGCTTCATGAAAACCTTGTATGCCATGAGACGCGCCAATGGTGATTGGTTTGCGCTCGATGATCAGGGAAGTTTCCGCGTCCCGATATTTCACAGCAGCGGCGAGGCAATGCTGGCGCGATCGCGTGACAGTGGAATGGAATGCTTTAGGCCCGTCGTGCTTGACGCCGCGGCTTTTAAGAACCTTACGACTACGGATGAAGGCAAAGCCTCCTTCTGGTTAGTCGCGGATCCGCTAATGAAGTTGAGCCTTGGTCGCCCGCTCGACCGTACGCAGCTTGAGCAAGTCCTCAGGAACGGTGAAGGAAAACAAGCGAAGAGTGGGGTAACCCGATGATTTCGTCATGCGATCACTGTGGCAGGATATTGCCGCTCTGGAGAATAAGTTGCCCGAACTGCAAAAAGTCGGCGATGAATTGGCTGCAACTGCTCGTGATCGCGGTCATAGCATTACCAGCGCTATTTCTCCTCGCAAAGTTTCTATAGCTTGTTCATAGGTCGCGTCTGAAAGTTCCAGAGCCCGCAGCAAATTCGAAAGGCTTAAAAAGCACCAATGATTAGCACAGAAAAATTAGACGGCAATAGCTTAACTGGAGTGGCGAATGAGGGGACCTGGCCGGGGATAGATTCCCGGTTTCGCCTAATCATCGTTGCTGGTTTAAGAACAAAACAACTGCTGCACGGGTCTAAGCCGCGCATCGAGGACGACAAGGGAAGACGCCGGAATACAAGCATAGCGCTTGAAGAGGTGAAGCGCGGGCTGGTGCACTTCACAAAAGTTGAAAGTGAAGAGGTGCAACACGGTCATGGCGGCGGGCTTGACTGAAGAAACTAAAATGACAATAACAATAAGTGGACTGCGGCTATACGTTAATTCCTCGAGCACAATGCTGCCGGGCAGTATCGCTGTTGCTGAGAAAGATATTGAGGTCGACAAGGTTTTCTACAGCCGCCGTGGCAACGGACCGATTTATCGCTGGCTATACGAAGAGAAGCTGCCTCACTGGCGCGCCTTGCGCATGCACACATCGGATTTTGATTCTCACAAGCTCCGCAACGCGAGCTGGAAGTCAGTGCCGGAGACCTTGCAGGAGCAACTCGGCACACACTATTCTGACTAAATTTGAGTTTATACCGACCAACAGATAGCGTATTCTTTCGGATCCCTGACGGGAGCTCAACGTGAGAAACTGGACACCGAAAGATACAACCACCCATCAGGATCACGTCATTGCCCACGTTCTGGGCGCATCCCTTCTCGGCTATTTTGTTTTCGATGAAGCGTTGTATATTTTTCTCGACATAGGATTCGTTTGGACGATCTTTCTGGACGGTGAAATGAGCCTGCTACCTCACTCGGTAACCGTAAGTGAACTCGAGGTGGATAGGGAAATTAAGGAAGAGATCAATTCTGATATGGATGTTCTGCTCGGCAATGATAGGTCTTCTGACAAGCTGTTACGAGTTAAGCTGCCGCCAGCTGATTGTCAGATCAAAGATGTCAGCTTTTTTGCAGATGGCGACCGCAGACGTCTGACAATTGTGGGTGAGGAGAGTAGTCTGGCAATCGAAACATCGTTAGCCACCCGTGAGGTTCTGGTCATGACGCTTGATGATGAAGTAAATAGAGACGCTGACGATGCCGGCTCAGACGCCAAACTCGCAGGCGTTGCCAGGACGGAACACGAGTATCTGCACCAACGTTTGCGAGAAGAGCTTGGGCGGGAGCCCACTGAAGAGGAACTGGATGAGTGGCTTCGGCAACATACCGAAGGCTATTGAGAACAGTGAAGAGTGAAGAGTGAAAAGTGAAAAGTGATGAGTGATGAGTGATCATTTCTTGTAGGGGCGTAGCGGCGTGTGCGCCCTTCGGCGTGCGGACACAAAAAGCCCACCCCTTCAAGGTTGAGGTGGATGCTTGATCCGTCTCCCAAAGATCCGTCTCCAAAAGATCCGCACCCAAGAAGATCCGCCGCCCAAAAGATCCGTTCCCAGAAGATCCGCCAGATGTCGCCTCCCACAAACGCCTGAGGCGGACACGCAGGTCCGCCCCCTACAACTCTTCACTTTTCACTCTTCACTGTTCTCAGCTCATCACCATAATCTGGTTGTCAACCTGCTTCACTCCTTTGATGGATCCGATCATTCGTTCGACCTGCGACTTGAGCCCTTCACTCTTGACGGTTCCCGTTAAAGTCACCTTGCCATCCAGAACAATTGCGGTCACTTCCAGACTTGAGAGAGTGGGATCGTCGCTAATCTTCTTGTCAATGGCGGTCTGAACCGCGACGTCATCTGAATTGCTTGTTATTGATCCACCGCTCGGCGCCGGATTAATAATAACCGGAGGTGGCTGAGCGCCCGGTTGTTGGATAATTACCGGCGGCTGTTGCTGCGGAGCTGGCTGCTGCACAATAACTGGCGGCTGCTGCGCCGGTTGTTGTTGCGCCGCAAGATTGGCGTTCGTTGTGTCTGGCGGTTGGCCGTTCATCAAAAACAATACGACTATCGTTATAAGCGCAATTGCTACCACGACGATCACGCCAACCGTAGCGCCCGAAATGCCACCGCGATCGTTGCGAACAGCTTCGGTGTGCGTGACCTCACGTCTTGCTGTCGGAGTTTCCACCACGACCCTGCTTCTCCTCGCCTGCTCGTCATCGTATGCCATCTGCTTCCTCCCTGAAAGTTAGATGAATATGGCTTTGGAAAATGAGAGTTCCAAGCCTCATCCTTTCGAAGAGCAATCCTCATTCCCGGTTGCGTAAAGGACGCCATCTCAATTGGCTTCCAAAAAACTTAAAGAAATCCGAGGTTTTTTGTTGTTCTTCCCCCCAGATATACGAATCGTCCGTACGCTTTTGATTCTTGTCTTCGGTCGGAGTGTTGAGATCAAGACACGAGAAATGGATGGAAAGAGTAAACAGCAAACAGCAAACAGCAAACAGTCAATAGCAGAGGGCAAGGAGCAGTCAGCACTGGCGGCTTTGTCGCCGTGGTTTTGACCCACCGACTAACGACTGCCGACTAACGACTGCCGACTGCCGAATTGATTGACTGTTTGCTGTCTGCTGTTTACTGTTTGGTCTTAAAATCTTAAATGACAACCGCAATCATTCATCACCCCATTTTCAAAGAGCACGATACGGGTGCGCACCATCCGGAGTCGCCATCGCGTTATAGCGTAGTGATGAAAGCGCTGCGGGAAGACTCGGAGCTGTGGCCGAAGTTGTTGGAAGTTAAGGCGAGGGAGGCACCGCGAGGTGACGTACAAGCTTGTCATACTCCGCAACTTTACAAGCAGATCGAACGAGTAGTGAGCGCAGGGACCGGCTATCTTGATGCTGATACAGTTGTTTCAATGAAGTCGATGGATGCTGCTTTACATGGCGCCGGCGCGGCTTGTGAGGCGATTGATTTGATAATGCGCAGGGAAGTTTCCAATGCTTTCGTGCCGGTGCGGCCGCCTGGTCATCACGCCACTGCGGAGCGAGCTATGGGATTTTGTCTTTTCAACAATGTGGCTGTGGCGGCTCGGTATGCGCAGAACCACTATTCTGAGATCGAACGCGTCGCTATTGTCGATTGGGACGTGCATCACGGGAATGGCACTCAGGGAATCTTT
>DASWDX010000185.1:0-3693 GCA_036395055.1 Pyrinomonadaceae bacterium
GCAAAAATTGGATTGATTGGTTTGGGTGTAATGGGGCAGAACCTTGCGCTCAACATAGAGCGCAACGGGTTCCCGATTGCAGTCTACGATCGCGAGCCCGCAGTGCTTGATTCGTTTATTGCGCGCGAGAGTGGCAAACGAATTCTCGGCGCTCACTCTCCTGAAGAGTTTGTTCGTTCGCTGGAACGTCCACGCAAAATCATTCTTTTGGTTAAAGCCGGACCGCCCGTGGACTGGACGATCAGTTTAGTCAAACCCTTTCTCGACGAGGGTGACATCATTATTGACGGCGGCAATTCCCATTTCAAAGAAACCGAGCGCCGGCAAGAGGAGTTGAAAGAAGCGGGCCTCTTTATGATCGGATCAGGGACCTCCGGTGGCGAGAAGGGAGCACTATTGGGCCCTAGCCTGATGCCAGGCGGCGACCCGAATGCTTATGAACAGATTCAACCAATCTGGGAAGCCATCGCCGCGAAGGTACCTGACGGACCTTGCGTAACCTACATCGGTCCGGGAGGATCAGGTCATTTCGTCAAGATGGTTCACAACGGCATTGAATATGGCGACATGCAACTGATCGCCGAAGCATATGGCCTGATGCGAAGCGGCTTTGGCATGACAGTGGGCCAACTAGCGGACGTCTTCGATGAGTGGAACCGCGGTGACTTGGAGTCATACCTTATCGAAATAACGGCGAAGATTCTGCGCGTTAAAGATCCGGAAACCGGGAAGCCGCTGGTTGACCTGGTTCTCGACAAAGCCGGTCAAAAGGGGACCGGCAAGTGGACGAGCCAGATTGCCCTGGATTTGGGCGTGCCGATTCCCACCATCGATGCCGCCATCGTGGCGCGAACACTCTCATCACAGAAGGAGGCGCGAGTCGAAGCAAGCAAACAGATTAAGGGGGTAACAACGGGTACATCAGGGCAGCTGAGCGAGGCAATGAAAAAGTATGTCCACGACGCGCTTTACGCGTCCAAAATCTGTTCGTATGCACAGGGGATGAATCTGATCAAGGCTGGGTCGGACGAGTTTGGATGGAGCATCAACCTAAGCGAGGTCGCGCGGATCTGGCAGGGCGGCTGCATCATTCGGGCAAAGTTTTTGGGAAAGATTAAGGAGGCCTACCGGCGCAACCCAAACCTTGTGAGCCTTCTACTCGATGCCGAGTTCAAATCAAAAATGGAGCAGGCTCAATCGGGCTGGCGCATAATGGTAGCTACAGCTCTGCAACAAGGTATACCGATCCTGGCCATGTCATCGAGCCTGGGATACTTTGACATGTATCGCACTGCAAACTTGCCGCTCAATTTAACCCAGGCGCAGCGCGACTTCTTCGGCTCGCACACTTATGAACGAGTCGATAAGCCGGAGCTGGGTTTTGTTCATACTGAGTGGGAGGAGCTGCTGGAAAGACAGTAGGCAGAAGGCAGAAGGCAGAGGGCAGAGGGCAGGAAGGCGGAGGGCAGAGGGCGAAACGTGGAGAAGCCTTCTAATGTTTTCGTTTTCGATACACCCGAACAGCTTGCGATCGCTGCGGCGGAACGGTTTGTCGACTACGAGTATGCTTTCCATGGCGAGCCCGACCGGTTTAGCGTTGCGTTGGCGGGTGGCAATACGCCGCGACGTGTTTATGAATTACTTGCGAGCGAGCGGTTCAAGCATCGAGTGGAGTGGGCTCAGGTTGACCTGTTCTTCGGCGATGAGCGTTGTGTTCCGCCAGATCATCCGAATAGCAACTACGCAATGGCCTACGAGTCGCTGATTTCGCAGGTGCCAATTCCAGCAAAGAACGTGCACCGCATTATTGGCGAAGGCCATCCTGACGAGAGCGCCAAACTTTATGAGAATCAGCTAAAGGTATTCTTCGCCGGGAGCACCTGGCCGCGTTTCGATTTAGTCCTGTTGGGAATGGGTGCTGACGGGCACACTGCCTCTCTTTTTCCAGGTAGCGACGCGCTGGATGAAAAATCAAAATGGGTTGTACCAACAACGGCGGAGGGGTCACTAGAGGATCGCATTACCCTTACCGTCCCCGTTTTTAATCAAGCAGCCCGCGTGCTATTTCTGGTAGCGGGACCAGGAAAAGCCGAGCGTCTTGCGCAGGTATTGCACCCTCAATCGGGGTCAGAACCAAAACCCGCCCAGATGATCCAACCAGTTGAGGGATCCGTGGAATGGTTAGTCGATAGCGCCGCGGCGTCGCTGCTCTAGAACCGGATGTTTGTACGCAGGTTCGTCGACCCGAGCAGACGGTCGCTACCGGAGGGAGTTGCAGCCGGTCGCTAGCGAAGGTATGTGAAAACCGTTAGTGACCGATCCAACCTGCGATACATAACGTAGTTCAATGTGTACTGCCGTACACTGTGCGCAGTGTCGAAGCCATGGCCCGCAACGTGGGTCAACAAATACGGAACCGGGAGCGATAGCGACCGGCTTTAAACAGCGATACACAAAGAAGCAATGAATACTTTTGTTGACGGCACGTGTTCGTATTGAGCCATGCGCCCGGTCGCTATCGCTCCCGATTCCGTATTTGTCGATTCACGCTGCTAGAGTCTGTTGCTACGCATTGTGGGCCAAGGGTGACATTGCATGGCCGGTAGGGTGAACCCCATGGTTGCAGCCGATCGCTATCACCACCCCAGCCGGGGTGCCCGTCTGGGGACCCCGGTCCGCTCGCGGTTCCGATTTTGTGCGGCTTCGTCAGCAGTGCACATGACCGAGCAGCCAGTAGACAATTATGAAAATGATTATTGTTGAAAGGCAGCCGCCACCGAACTTCCAGGCAGCTGCTCCCGCGAGGCATCCGCGCAAAGGTCCTTCCATCTTCTTCTCTCCTTGCCTCAGTGGGCACTGACCAGAATAAACAGTTGCCCTTTGGAGGCGGATGGCCCTGTCACTGCGCTGGTTTTCGGCGGCTTGAGGGCCGCAATGCTCAACTAAAGCCAACTCACCAAGGCTGCGCCTGGTCGCAACCGACCAAAGCGCTGACAGTCCGCGCACTCCAAATTCTGCGGCTTTAACCGGCTGCCGCTTTCATTTGCTCATGTTTGGCTTTTTCCATCCGCGTGCCTAACGCTTCGGCGTCTTCCTCACTCAAGACTTTGCGCGCCTTCGTAAACATCTCGCCTTCCTCTTCCTCAACGTGGTGCTCGACGTTCTCTTTAAGCACGGTAAACTTTGCCGTCCACTCTTCCTCGTCTTTGCCTAAAGATTGCAACTCATTGAGAAGTTGCTTAACCAGCCGATGCTCTTCAAAAGCCTCGAGCGTTATGTCGCGAGTTTCATCCGCCTTCTCGAGGGCCGGATAGAAAATCGTTTCTTCGATACGCGCGTGTACGTCGAGCTCGGTCTTGAGCTTTGTGAATAAGCTTCTGTCTAAGTCCTGATTAGTTGCGCGAACAAATCAAAATGGCCGTCGTTCGCACGTTTACCGAACACTTACCTGGCTCACTTCACGACTAGGGCAAAAGGAATGCCACGGCGCCGCCCGCGCTAGCGGACAACGACAATGAACCAGACAAAGCTGGGAGCCGAAGTCCTGCTTTAACGGTCTTGCACAAAAAGTAATTCGACCAGTCCGCGCCGCGGACGAATGATAATAGCCCAGCGATTTATCGCTGGGATCATACGGAAAACAAGATCGCAGTCCGTGAAGCGGACGGTTGAAAGGAGACACACACATGTCGA
>DASWDX010000186.1:0-20979 GCA_036395055.1 Pyrinomonadaceae bacterium
CCGCGATCTCTCTCGCATCGCTTTCTACGAAACGTTTGCGCGCTTCAAAGTCGCGGTGGTGATTCAGCAGATCTATTTTCGCTACGTGCGGGGTCAGACTCACGACGAGCGCTTTCGCAATTTTGACGAACTAGTACGAGCGCTGACAGCAGAGGCGCTCGAGTTGGCGGAGCAATCCGGGCTTGAAGGTTGAGAGTCCAACCTTTAGGTTGCATGGAATCGTAGGCAACAAACAAAAGGGTGGGCTCAAACCAGAAAGCATGGAAACGTTTACGCCCCAAATTCTGCGCTTCGATTCGCTGCCCTCGACAAATCTCGAGGCGGCGCGCCGGGCCATCGAGGGTGCCGCAGAAGGTCTCTGCGTGGTGGCCGCTGAACAGACAGCGGGTCGTGGCCGGTTGCAGCGGGAATGGGTCTCGCCCAAGAGCGCCGGACTTTATTTCAGTATCATTCTTCGTCCAGGGTTCGAACAGAATGGTTGGCCGCTGCTCACGTTGATGGCGGCCATTGCCGTGCACGACGCGTTGCTTGATTCGTGCGCGCTTAAGACTGATATAAAGTGGCCCAACGATATCCTCATCAATGAAAAAAAACTGTGTGGCATCCTTGCGGAAACGGTTGAGACACCGCATGGTCGTGCCGTCGTAGTAGGCATCGGCATTAATCTGACTTCCAGTTCTTTTCCTGCAGACCTTTATCGAGTTGCCTCTTCAGTAGAAAGCGCCACGGGCAAGAGTCCGGATGCGGAAGTTATTCTTGGAGCTTTGGTCCATGCGTTGTTAATGCAGTACCAATTGCTACAACATGATCGCGGCCCCGAAGTGATTGTCGGTGAATGGTGTGCGCGTTCATCCTATTGCGAAGGCAAGCGAGTTCGCGTTATCGAAAGCAATCGCACTCTCGAAGGGACCACACGCGGACTTCAGTCGGATGGAGCATTGCGTGTGGAAACAGACGACGGCGACATCCGAATTATTAGAGCTGGAGATGTAAGTGTCGTTCGACCATGTGAAATCATCAGTCAGAATGGAAGTTGAGATGTTTAAGATGAAATCATTTCAACCACCGCGCGAAGCGTGCGAACCCATTGATAAGGCGAGTTCATGTCAACCGGAAAGAGAATAGTTCTTTCAACTTTCGGCTCATTCGGAGACATCCATCCGTACATCGCTATCGCTCTCGAACTGAAGGCGCGCGGCCATTCGCCTGTGATTGCCACGTCGGAAGTGTATCGAGAAAAAATGGCGGCTCTGGGTATCGAGCTTCATCCGGTGCGTCCGAACATTCCCTCCTATGACGAGCCGGATGAGCTCAGCAGGGTCGTTGCCGAGTTGATGGACCCGAAGGGCGGCACAGAGAAAGTTATCGAGTTGCTTACGCCAAACCTTCGGGATATTTATGAAGACCTCGATGCCGCGGCGGAACACGCGGATTTGTTATTGACCCATCCGTTGCCACTGGTGGGTCCAATCGTCGCGCAGAAGCGGCAGTTGCCATGGGTGTCGAGTGTGCTGTCGCCAATTTCGTTCTTCTCCGCATATGACCCGCCAGTCCTGGCGCAGATGCCCGCGCTTTATTACCTTCAACGCCGGAGCGTTGGTCTCAGTCGTCTGCTTTATCACATTGCTTCCTTCAGGCTGGAAAAGCTAATGCAGCCGGTCTACCGTCTGCGGGCGGAGCTCGGACTGCCGCGCGGCGAGCAACCGCTGCTTGCGGGGCAACATTCCCCGGTGCTGGTGCTGGCGTTATTTTCATCGGTACTGGCCAGGCCGCAGCCAGACTGGCCACCCAATACGCAGGTTACCGGATTCGCCATTTACGACCGCCGCGACTTTTTTGGTGAAACTGAAATGCAGTCGGCGCTAAAGAAATTTCTTGATGAAGGGCCGCCGCCAATTGTCTTCACACTCGGTTCTTCCGCGTTCTGGGTGGCGAAAGATTTTTATCGCGATTCGATTCAAGCCGCGCAGGCGCTCGGCCAAAGAGCGTTACTATTGATAGGTCATGCCCGCAATCTACCGATTGAACCGTTGCCGCAAGGTGTCGCCGCGTTTGAGTACGCGCCCTTTAGCCAGTTGTTGCCGCGGGCGCGCGCTATCGTGCACCAGGGTGGTGTCGGCACCACTGGACAAGCGCTGCATTCTGGCCGCCCTGTCTTGATTGTGCCTCACGCGCACGATCAATTCGATAATGCGGCTCGGGTTGTGCGCCTGGGTTGCGGTCGCATGATCGCGCGGCCACGTTACAATGCGAAGAGCGCGAAAAGGGAGCTGGAAGCACTACTGGGAAACCGGGATTACTTTACGAAGGCGGAGGAAGTCACTCGCCTCGTGCAAAATGAAAACGGCGCAAGCTCAGCCGCGGATGCTATTGAAGCAGTTCTAAACGCGCAAACCACACCGGAACTCGATTATGTTACTAGTCATTGATGCTGGAAACACAAACACCTCGCTTGGTGTTTTTAATGGTGACGAACTCGTTGCGCACTGGCGATTGACTACCGCGCGCTCGCGAACAGTGGACGAGTATGGCGTTCATGCTCGCAACTTATTTGAGTTAGCTAATCTGGATTTTAAGGCCATCAATGCGATTGCCATCGCTTCAGTTGTGCCGCCGCTAAACTACACCCTGAAGATAATGGCGGAGACCTATTTTCATCTGCCCCCGCTCTTTGTGGACCACACGACAGACACCGGACTAACCATCCTTTATGAACCTGCGTCGGACGTGGGGGCGGATAGAATTGTGGATGCGGTCGCGGCAATTAAGAAGTATGGTGCGCCCTGCATAGTTGTCGACTTTGGCACGGCCACCACCTTCAATGCGATTAATCGAGCTGGGGAATATGTTGGTGGCGTTATCACGCCCGGCATCATGATCTCGTCTGATGCGCTATTTGAGCGAACGGCGAAGTTGCCTCGAGTGGATATCAGGCGGCCGCAAAAGGTGATTGGCTCGTCAACAATCAGTGCTATGCAGTCGGGACTCTATCATGGCTTCGTTGGACTGGTCGACGGAGTCCTGCGGAAGATGATTGAAGAGATTGGCAGTGCGCCGCGCCCGGCACGGGTTATCGCTACCGGCGGCCTCGCTTCGCTAATTGCTACCGGATCCGAATTCATCGAGCTGGTGGACGACACCTTAACGCTAGAAGGCTTGCGTTTAGTTTACGAACGCACGAGCAGTCCAAAGTCCAGGGTCCAAAGTCCAAAGTCCGAGTATTGAACGGCATTGGGTTTTTGGCGTTGGAGATTGGACATTGAACATTGAACTATTTCAATTACTTTACCGAGATCGAAGACGCGTTCATTCGCCGGCGTGCAAAGCATCTGTTGCTTAGTCCGATTGATTGGGCGCTCATCGAGAGCTGGAAAGAGATGGACATCCCGCTTCATGTCGCATTGCGCGGCATTGAAAAGGCTTTCGATTCCTGGGAGTCCAGGCCACGCAAACGTTCGGTTAAGAGTTTGCTCTATTGCCAGGAAGAGGTCGAAGCTCAATTTGCGGAGTGGCGCGAGGCCCGCGTGGGTGCGGCGGGCGAACCGAATAAGGAGCAAGAAGACCGTCGCCAGCAGGGTAGCAAGAGTGAAGATTTGCCGTTTTCCCACGCTGCGATCCTTGAACATCTCCAAAGAGGTCGATCAAGTTTGTTAAATCTCTGCACCGCTCGCCGAAAGGCAGGCGAGGACGACCTCACGGAGGCGCTCGGGAGAGCAACAGCTCTCCTTTCAGAATTGCAAGACGACTTTGCGGCATCTGGATCACCGGACGCGCAAAAACTCGAGCAATCGCTTTCAGGCCTGGAGCGGATGTTAAGTGACGCCATACGTTCAGTGGCGAGATCTGAACTCATTTCCGCGATCGAAGGTGAAGTGAAAGAGCAATTGAAGCCCTATCGCAAACAGATGGAGGCGGCAGTTTACCGACAGACGTTTGATAACCTTATGCTGAAACGCCTACGCGAGCAGTTTGGCGTTCCGCGTCTTAGTTTGTTTTATCTTTAATCTGTGGAGTAGTGGCAAGCGTATCGCGATACTGCATTAGTTCGCTCGAATAAAGCGCCGTCGCTGCTTGTTTCTGCCGGCGCATTTCAACAAACGTCCCCCAAAAGGAGATTACTCATGGCTGAAATGACTATCAGGCGCTTTGGTGTTTTTTCGGTGGCCAAGATGCAGGCCTTGCTCATGTTCGTGATTGGATTGCTGATTGGAGTGATCTACGGGCTCGTATTCATGATCTTCGGCGCCGCGATGTCGGCGATGATGCCTCAGAGTGAAAGCCAGACGATGGGAGGCGTCGGATCCGTGGTGGGCGGGCTGATAATAATGGTTGTGTTTCCGGTCTTGTATGGAATTCTCGGTTTCATCTTCGGAATTATTGGAGCACTGGTCTACAACCTTGCCGCGGGTATCGTGGGGGGAATCCAGTTTGAACTGGAAGGGACCACTCCCGCCTACGCTCCGCCGCCGCCTCCCCAGCAATGGGCGCGATAACGATCATAGAAGAATTGGCTGCATATTTAAGCGGATGTTCGCGGATTAGACAGAAAGCACCAATTAACGTAAAAACGAGTCTGCATTCTGTTTAGTCTGATCCGCGAAATGTGTCTCAATCCGCGCTGTTTCTTTTGACCGCAGTATGAAATGGGTAACGAAGCTCAAAAGCTCGAAGTTAAAATCGAACGGCTTCTGCCTGGTGGCGTAGGCTTGGCGCACGCGAACGACTTGACGCTGTTCGTCTCGCTCGCGGCGCCCGGCGATGTTCTGCGCGTAAGAATTGATCGGGTTCAGGGCAAGATTGGATTCGCGTCAGTTGTTGAGGTTCTGAAACCTGCTTCGGTTCGCGTGGAACCGCCGTGCCCTTATTTTGGCCGCTGCGGCGGGTGCGACTTTCAACAGCTAACCTATCAGGCGCAGCTCGATGCAAAACTAGAAATCATTCGTGATTGTTTGCATCGCATCGCGAAGAGCGAAGCTCCGTTAGACATCACGATGCATGCCTCGCCAGGCGAGTGGCGCTACCGGGCGCGCGCCAACTGGCAAGTTGACTCCGCCACCAAACTCCTCGGCTACTTCGAGCGTGGCTCTAATCGCGTTTGTGACGTGGAATACTGTGCTGTGCTCGTTCCGAAGCTACAGGAAACCCTGGAGCACGTGCGTCACGAGATTCTTGCGGATGCTGCCAGCCAGCAACTAAGAGACATCGACGCAGTGGTGGGTGATGAAGGAGTATCGGTGGCTCCGCCGCTTGCCGGTTTTCAAACGGACATTGTCAGCCGAAGTATCGGAAACGAACGTTATTACTTCAGTGCGGAAGCTTTCTTTCAAGTCAACGACGAATTGCTCGCGTCCGTGATCGCTGAAGCGTTAGGAGACGCAAAAGGGTTAATCGCTATCGATCTCTATTGCGGTGTGGGACTCTTCACGCTTCCGCTGGCGCGCCGATTTGAGCGAGTTACCGGCGTGGAAGCACATCCGCGCGCCGCCGACTTCGCGCGGCGCAATGTCGAATCCACCGAACGGTCGACTAGCACGACCGTGAGGGAGGGCGTAGAGAATGGGTTTGAAGTTGGCGACCCGACAACTGCAACCTCCGGGAATATTAGATTGGGCAATGTGCAAATCGTCACGGCGCGAGTGGGCGATTGGTTGAGCCAGCACTCTCGCTCGTTTGGGCCCGTCGATTTCTTACTGCTCGACCCGCCACGCACAGGCTGCGAAAACAGAGACATCACCGGCATAATCGCGCTTCATCCTGCGAAAATCGCTTACGTCTCGTGTGACCCAGCGACGTTAGCGCGCGATTTGAAAAAACTCATTGCCGCCGGATATTCCCTTGACTCTGTGGGGGCATTTGATATGTTCCCCCAGACTCATCACGTTGAAACCGTAGCGCGCTTGTCGAACAGGCAACCTTAGGGCGACGTCAGTCAGTTACCGCTAGCCGCTTATCCGTTAGTAACCGCTAATAGCCTCCGCCGCGTTTAATCACGCCATGCAGGATACTGCCCTCGCGCATTTCGATGTTCGCCAATATAAGGCAGAGGCGTTAGCCGCTCATCCGTTGGCGCTGCTTGCGACGGTTTTTGCGTTGGGTATTCTCAGCGCATTGTTTCTTGTGATGCCAATTTGGCTTCTCGTTATCAACAGCATGTTAACCACGCTTCTAATTGCTGCTGCAGGCCTCAAACGAAAGAGAAGCCTGGCCATTGTGTTTGTGACGCTCGCTGTATTCTTTCTTGGCTCGACACTAGCGACAATCGAAAAGGACAACATTCCAGCCACAAAACTAAGACGTTTGCTTAATCAAGGAAAAATCGGAGTTGGTGAACCCATTGAGCTGACCGGAGTGTTGGGACAGGATCCTGAAGTTGGGGCCGAGCGGTTGTATTTGTTCTTGAGAGTTCAACAGGTTAGGTTTAGAGAGATTGAGCGAGAAGCATCCGGCGAAGTCGTCTTATTTGCTCCAGTCTCAGGAGAATCGACTCAACGGGAGTTCGACCAGCTCGACCTTCATTATGGTGCGCGCATTCGTGTGATGACCATGCTCGGGCGTGCTGATAGCTTTCGCAACCCGGGCGTCTCTTCATTCACAGAGTATCTTGACCGCAAAGGCTACGAGGCCACCGGCTTTGTAAAGAGTCCTTTGCTGATCGAACGTTTGGAAAATGAACGCGTTTTCCTGCCGCTCGCGTGGCTTTACGAATGGCGTCGCAAACTCCAAAGAGAGATTGATGCGCGCTTTTCAGCGGAGACAGCAGGGGTTCTAGACGCAGCTCTGTTGGGGAATCGCCATAAACTTGCGCGTTCAACCTCGGAAAAGTTTCGCGAAGCCGGAACCTTCCACGTGCTCGTAATAAGTGGCTTGCACATCACTTTTCTCGGTGGTCTTGTTTTCCTAATCGCGAGGCGATTTACAAAAAACACTGGCTTGCAATTCGTCTTGGCAGTCACGGTGTTATGGGCCTACTCGCTTGCGGTCGGAGCCGAGTCGTCAGTGGTGCGAGCTGCCATGATGTTTACGGTCGTTCTATTGGCACCGCTGGTTTCGCGTCGCGCCTCTTCTCTCAACGCGCTTGGAGCGACCGCGCTCGCATTGCTGGGATGGCGTCCGAGCGATCTTTTGGATCCGTCCTTTCAACTGACTTTTGTTTCGGTGCTCGCCATCGTGATATTCGCCTGGCCAGTGCTCGAAAAGATGGCGGCGGTTGGTTCGTGGAGGCCGACGCGCGACACACCATACCCGCCGGCGTGCGCGCCGTGGCTGCGCAGTGTTAGCGAGTGCCTGTTCTGGAGTGAGCGCCAAGCGCAACGTGAGCTCGAGCGAGCTAACTATAACTATAAACTTTTCAAAGTACCTTTAGCCCGGACTCTAGAGCGCCTGCATCTTCAGCGTTTACTGCGATATTCGTTTGGGGCGATCACGGTTTCCGTCTGCGTGCAGATGGCATTGCTCCCTTTCCTGGTAGTTTGTTTTCATCGACTGTCGTTCGCTTCATTCCTCCTCAATATCGGAGTCAGTCTGATGCTGGCGCTCGTCGCGATCATCGCTGCGGTCGCGCTATTGGTCGCCCAGGTGAGTGCGGCAGTTGCTGCACCTTTAATCAGCTTTGCCAATACTTTGAATTGGGTGATGGTTCACAGCGTGGACCCTTTTGCAGAAGTAGGCGTGGCTTCGATTCGTTTACCTGAATATACCGGCTGGGCCTGGTTGGTTTACGTTCTGTATTATTTGCCGTTTGCAATGCTTGCGTTTTCGCTTTCGCGTTGGAGGCCTCTGCATCGTCCAACGTCGAAGAATATGCGCACGCCACTTGCTTTGCGTTTAATTGCATCGTCTTTGCGCTCTTTGCGTTTGGGAAAAAAAGAGGGGACAGCCGAAACCGCTAAGAACGCGAAGGAGACGCAAAGGAGCGCAAAGGTTAAGCACGTCCCGCGGAGAATTGTATGGCTTGCGATGATCGCACAACTCTCCGCGATAGCAATTATCGTTTTTCATCCGTTCAGCGCCGGTAGCTCGCAAGGAAAACTGCGCGTAGATTTCCTCGACGTCGGCCAGGGTGATTCGGCGCTGGTAATTTTCCCCGATAATACTACGCTGCTTATTGATGGCGGCGGACGACCCGGTCCTTTTCTGAAGGACAATGCTTCTGGCGATATTGAAAATGGCGGTGAAGAGAGGTTCGAGCCCGAAACGCGGAGCATTGGTGAATCCGTAGTTTCAGAATATCTCTGGTGGCAAGGCCTGGATCATATCGACTACATTTTGGCCACGCATGCCGATGCCGATCACATTGATGGCTTAAATGATGTAGCGCGGAATTTCTCAGTGCGGGCGGCGCTCGTTGCGCGAACCCCTGGCCATGATCCCGAATACTCCAGGTTTTCAAAGAGTCTATCCAAACAAAATATTCCTTTTCGAATCATTGGCGCTGGAGATGTGCTGCAGTTTGGACAGGTAACGGCGAGCGTGTTATGGCCGTTACCTTCAGCAAGCCCAAACGCCGGCTCTCGCAACAACGATTCGATTGTGCTTCGTTTGCAACTAGGTGAGCGTGCGTTGCTGCTCACCGGGGATATTGAAACGGCAGGTGAGAGCGCAATGCTGGAGGCTCACAATAATCTGCGCGCCGATGTTATTAAGGTTGCGCATCACGGCAGCAAGACGTCTTCCACTCCGCCGCTTGTAGCGGCTGTCAAGGCACGCTTCGCGGTAATTTCTGTTGGTCAAACTTCAATCTTTGGGCACCCCAGTAAGGAGGTAGTGGAAAGATGGAAAACCAGCGGCGCGCAAGTGCTCACGACCGGACAGAGTGGAACTATTACCATCACAACTGATGGACGGAATCTGAGTTTGGAGACATTTGTTAGAGAGTAACGGTTATCTACAACCGGATCAGCTGTCGGTATCGTCCGGCGTGTACAGATCTATTTTCGCGCTGCCGGGTTTGTAAGTATGCAGCACTCCAAGCGGTGGGGCATAGACGTGAATGGTGATTAGATCCTGCCCGCTGACATCCGGGTTACCGAGCTGATGGATATCCGGAACATCTGAACCGGTGACGGCACCCGCAGCGTACTCGCGCGCACTTTTGTATCCCAAACCTGCCGTTGCGTCATAAATGAAGGTTGTTTCCCATAACATACCACGGTAAACCTTCACCCCGCCGTGGGAACCATTATGATCATGAATCGGCGTTCGTTGGCCGGGACGCCAACATAACACCAGGATTTCTGCAAACTCGTTTCGATAAACGCGATGTCGCCAGTAGTTGCCTTCTTTGAATCCAAGATAAGGTTGCAATTCTTCCGCACAGATCTCCGCCGTTTCCAGCCAGTTGTAAATCTGATCGAGGCTGGGCGCACTACTGAGTGATTCAAGTGCTTTCACAAGTGACTGGAGTGAAAACAAATCGGCCCTCTGTTCTTCAGGCCGACTAGCAGTCGTTTCAACGTAGGTAGACAATTGTGCCCTTTCTCGAAGTGGTTCTGTGCGACAACGTGAGACAGTCGTGATTTGGTTATATTCCCTTGCAGAGGATCAGTCAAGACGAATGCAGTTTTTGGATTAATGTTGAAGGCGAAGCTTCACCCGGAGATTGATATGCTACGAGTAGCCTCACCGTCGCCCGCAATCCTGATGTGCCAAACATTCGTCGGCAGCGGATAGCGATCAAGGCGTTCAGCCCATTCGATTGCTACAACCGCGCGCTCATCTGTCAGCAGTTCCTCCAGGTCAACAGCGTGAGCGGCAGTGGCCCCTTCATCCAGGCGATAAAGATCGATGTGGAAAAGCGGTAGTCGCCCTTCATGAGGATTTACGAGGGTAAACGAGGGACTCGTTACTTCTTCGGGATCGATGTCGAGAGCTGCCGCTACTCCCTTTACAAAAATGGTCTTGCCGGCACCGAGCGGGCCATGAAGTAAAAGGATTTCGCCGCCGCTGAGTTGTGCGCCAATTTGCTTGCCGAGATTGAATGTCTCTTCAGCGTTATATGTCTGCCATTCGCGGTTCGATAGCTGTTGCGCGGTCGTGGTCATTATTTCGGTTCAAGTGTCTATTATGGTATTTCGCCTTTAGTGTCTAGGTAGCGGATAGCCTCACTGAGGTGATCACGAATATCGGAGGCGACCATGGTGCGCATACCTAAATCCCTAGCGGCAAAATCACCGGCCAGGCCGCTTAAATAAAGAGCTGCAATTGTAGCCGTAATCACATCAGCTGTTTCTTTCAAAGCCGCGCTCGCCTGCGCGATGAATCCCGCGATAATGCCGGTCAAGGTGTCGCCCGCGCCAGCGGTGCCGAGTCCAGCATTTCCTGTTGGATTGATGAACACACGTCCATCAGGCGCGGCGACTAACGAGCGCGCGCCTTTGAGGACAAGGATCAACTTGTATTTGGTTGCAAAGTCTCGCGCCACAGCAACGCGATCCTCGAGCGTCGCCTTGTCAGTAGTGCCCAACAATCGCAGCATCTCGCCGGGATGAGGCGTCAGGACCAGCGGCGCCGCATCTGATCCCTGCAATTCTGCAGGCCAGCCTCTGGAGGAATAATTCGCGAGGCAATTCAAGGCATCAGCATCGATCACCACTGGAGTCTGGCGTTCCTTCACTACTGAGAAAACAAAACGACGGGTACGCACGTCCTCAGCCGACAGCCCTGGTCCAATGGCGATAACATTAGCTTTTGAAGTTAACTGCATTACGTGTTGGATAGCTTCATCGCTGACAGCGCCGCGATCAGTTTCGGCAAGCGCAGTCGTCATAACTTCAGGCATCACAACCGCAGCAACTGCGGCTTGTGCAGAAACGGGCGTGGCTATGGTTACCAAACCCGTTCCCGAACGCATTGCAGAGTTGCCACAAAGGACTGCAGCGCCCGTGTACCCGCGCGACCCGGCAATAACCAGCGCGTGTCCATGTGTATTCTTGAACGAATGTGGCGTATAGCGTGTGCTGATGAGCCACCGGTGGGCATCGTTCTCCTCGGAAACGAAGAGTTTCGAATTCATGGCATCGATTAGTGCCGGCGGCGAGCCAATGTTTGTGATAGTCAACTTGCCGTTCAGGTGTGACGCCGGCGGCAAAACATTGGCAGGCTTCGGAGCGGTGAATGCAACCGTTAGGTCGGCCTGTACCGCTTCTCCGATTGGTTTCGCCAAATCGGCATTAAGTCCTGACGGCAGGTCGACAGACACAATCAATGGCCGTCGAGTAGATGATCTCTCGCGAGCTTGTCGCGTCATGTTCAGATGTTGCACGACCTGTTGGAAAATTCCGTCGAGTGGTCGGCTGAGGCCGGTTCCGAAGAGCGCGTCGACAATAACGTCGTAAGTGCGGCGCGGCTGCGCCAGTTTTTCCCAATCCGCGAGACTGCCACACTCCACAAAACTCAAAGCCGAGGGGCGATCGCCGGAGGCTTCGAAACTGGCCAGGCGGCGAACGATTTCGAAATTAGTGCGTGCGTCGCCTTTAGAATCTGATACCATTCCAAACAAAACGACGTCAGCATGGATACCAGCGCGAGAAAGTTGCAGCGCGAGAGCAGCGCCATCGCCACCGTTGTTTCCCGGTCCGCAGAGTATCTGCGCCTTCTTACCCGCAAGATCGCCCGTGAAATGCGTGGCTATTGCCTTGAAACAGGCTTCCGCTGCCGCTTGCATCAATAAAAGGGAGGAGGTCTGATAATCGCGAGTGGTGAGGCGGTCAATCTCACGCATTTGTTCGGCTGAAATAACGGGCTGCACGCTTGGATGATAAGGACGGGACGTTAGGGGGTCAATGCCTAAACATGAGAAGAAGCGCGGTTAGGAACATCAAAAAAGACGTTCCAGAATGGATAATAAAGGGCGAAAAACAAAAATAGCGGCCTCGAGGCCGCCCCCGCCTTTGCCGCTGCGCTAACCGTCCGTTTTTCCAGGATAACCAAGTAAAGAATCAATCGATGGGAGTCTCCAGAAAGTTTCGAAAAATATTTGAGAAAAAAGCCCGAGAAGGTTTTCGACCTTGCCCGGGCTTATAGGGAATGGAGAAAGAACGTAATTTTATTGGGAGTTAGCAGCTTTCCGGCGTTTTCGGATTGCGCCCGCGAATCCTGCCAGACCAGTGCCCAGTAAAACCATGCTCGCCGGTTCGGGAACCTCAGGAGTCGGAGTGCAGCCGGCGCAGATCGCAACATCGCTTCCACCGCCTGCGTTCACATCCTGAAAGCGAAGGAATATTCCCTGCGCGAGCAATTGCTGACTGAGGCCGGAGAAATCCCCGGAGATTGAGAACGTAGCACTCGCGCCCTCGATAATACCGCTATTGGGATTACCGCACCGTCAAAGCTAGGTCCTGTGAGTAGAGCGAGCTCAAAAGTAGTAGCAATGCCGCCTGCGCTACCACCTACACCAGTTTCAAGCCTGTAATTCGGATTTGTGGCGCTCACTAACGTGAAACTACCGCCTCCGCTGCCCGGGAGATTAAAGCCTATGCTGGTTATCTTACCCGTCACAGCGCCTGTGGAGGTATTGGTGAGGGTTACTGTAAGCAAGTTGTCGCTTAGCTGTGTAATGTTCACAGTCCCGGTTACACCGGTGTTTATCCCGGTAAAAGTGAAAGTATCGGCTCGGGCTGTCGCGCTTAAAGCCATCACAGCGGCTACTACCGCAAAATTCAAGAGTAGCCTGCGTTTCATTAACGATCCTCCTGGCTTTCCTGGTCAACTGTTCATTTGTGACCGTCAAAACGGCTCATCTCTTTCTGAAGCAACACCGCAACCGAGTAAAGCTTCGCCTATCGCCCGGCCGAGAACACGCTTTGATTTCCAACACCTGTTGAAAATATTCAATTGAAGGAGATTTCCAAGAGGCTACTCAAGTTCTGACCCGAGAGATGGAAAGGCACCGTTCTATTTCTAAAGCTTGAACGGTCGCGTGACCCGGCCGATTACCTCACGGGCTTCCGGTACACCTAGCGCGAAGCTCACCGCGAAATAGATGATGCCATAGCTTCCCAATACCACAGCCGCTAAAGGTATGGGATGCAGGCTGCTTAGCCACGATTTGCAAGTCCAACCGAGGCCGGCAGCGATCAGTGCGGAAGCCCAAAGCTTAAGGACATAGGGTAACGATAATCCCGTGCGACCGATCCGTCGATTCAAGGTGTGTCGTAGCAACGAAAACTCGACCCAACCAGCAATACCCGCCGAGGCTGTCAATCCGGCAACTCCCCATTTCGGATCAATTCCCAGTAAGCGCGGCAGCGGTAGAGCGCAGAGGTAGCCAAGCACCGTTGTTAGTGTTACGCGAACGATTGCATAGGTGAGTGGGGTACGCGTGTCGTGGAGCGCGTAGTAAGTTGATGAATAAAGCCGGCCGAGGGTAGAGGCCAGCAACCCGATAGTCGATCCTGCGAGGATCGCCCAAACGTAGTTTGCGTCCGTGTGTGTAAACTTTCCGGTCTGATAAAGAACGGCGGCGATCACATCACCCAAAGCAAGGAAGGCCATTGACGACGGAACGATAAAGAAGGCAATGCGGCGCAGACCCTCGTCTAGTCGATATCGTAATACCTCGGCCACCGCCTCCGGCGTGCCGATTGCGCGCGACATTGCCGGAAGCTCTGCCGCTGAGACTGACATCCCGAATAAACTAACTGGAAGCGTGTAGAGACTCTGCGCATACATCAGCGCGTTTACTGAACCGGTGGGAAGAAAACTCGCGAGTATGGCATCGACAAAAGCGCTAATCTGTACGACGCCGCGGCTCATGAAAACAGGAAAGAAGTTTCGAATTACAGTCTTGACATGCTCACTCGCAATGTCGAGAGTCGGTCGCAGTCGTCGCACCAGTCGCAATACAGTGGGTAACTGAACACCGAATTGCAGAGCACTACCCAGCACCGAGCCCCAGGCGGCGTATTCGGCCAAAGGAAACTGGTCGACACGTCCGCCATACATGAGCAGGGCTCCGATGATGGCGACATTCCAAACAACCGGTGCAGTGTAGGAGATGAAGAAACGATGGTGGCTATTGAGTACGCCCAAACACCAGGCCGAGAGCACTAACAGACCTGCCCCTGGGAAGAGAATTCTAACCAGACGAATCGTTAACTCCCTCGTTTCTCCCTGAAAGCCAGGGGCAATGGCATCAATGATGTAGGGTGTAGCAAGAACTCCGGTAATTACAATCAGAGAGGTAACTAAGGCAAGCATGCCCAGTACTGCGTTAGCGACGTGGGCTGCTTCTTCTTCATCGTCGTGCGCCAGCAGCTTTGCGTAGACAGGTATAAACGATGCGGACAGGGCGCCCTCACCGAAAATGTTCTGCAGGAAGTTGGGAATACGGAACGCGGCGCTGAACGCATCGCCGGCGGCGGAAAGACCGAAGTAGTGAGCGAAAACTCTTTGGCGGACCAAGCCGACAATCCGACTTATCAAGATGCCGGCGCCCACCAAAAAGGCAGAGCGCCCCGTGTCCTCGCCCGTTTTTGGTGGAGTTGCCGCAGCAGAATCACCTACCACCGCGCCCACCTGGTCCATTGTTTCACCGGCGATCATGCTCGCCTCATCATGAACTTCGCCTGGAACCGCGTGTATTTCCGGTCCAGGAAATGGAAAAGACTCGTAGTGGGGAAGCCCGTTGGTTAAAGGCTCGTCGCTGGAAGGGCCATCTTCGGCAGGATCGTCATTGGGAAGATCGTTCATCTATATCAGAGATCGTAGTCCTTAATTTTCGTGAGCAGGGTTTTATAACTGACGCCGAGATCTTCTGCCGTTTGCATCTTGTTACCGTCGTTTGCCGCGAGAGTTTCCAGAATCTTCTGACGCTCCACGAGGCGCAAGGCGCGCTGGGCGGCTTCGGAAAGGCTGCCGGTAAGGTCAAACAACTTCAACACTTCGGCATTGTTGTGAGTAGTGGTGGCCAAGCCCAGATCGTTTGGTTCGAGGATCATTGTATCGGATAGAATGCAAGCGCGCTCGATCGCATTTTCCAGCTCACGCACATTGCCTGGCCAACGGTGTGCACGCAATGCGGCCAAAGCTTCATCACTTAATTCAGCCTCGCGGCCGCGTAATTCTTTACCGAGCTCGGCGGCGAAGTGTTTCGCCAGCATAACGATATCGCTTTCGCGTTCGCGCAGCGGGGGAATCTCAAGTGGAAACACCGCCAGACGGAAAAAAAGATCGCGTCGAAATTCTCCACGTTCTACTGCTGTTTTCAAGTCCCGATTTGTGGCGGCCACAACGCGAACGTCAACCGGTACGGGCGCGCGCCCCCCAATGCGGTCAACTATCTTCTCCTCGATTACGCGCAATAACTTTCCCTGCACGGTGAGCGGCAGCTCGCCGATCTCGTCGAGAAAGACCGTACCACTCGAGGCGAGTTCAAACTTTCCCAGGCGTCGGTCGCCCGCGCCGGTAAAGGCGCCGCGTTCGTGGCCAAACAATTCATTCTCAATGAGCGTCTCCGGAATAGCAGCGCAGTTAATGGCGACGAAAGGCTTGTCGCGGCGGCCCGAAAGATGATGGATCGCGCGCGCAAAAAGCTCTTTACCGGTACCCGACTCACCAAGCAACAACACAGTGGCTTCCGTTTGCGCCACGCGCTGAGTTTCGGCAACAACTCGTTTGATTGTTTCCGATTCTCCGATGATGCGCGGAAACCCATAGCGCCGCGACCACTCTTCCTTCAGCAGTATGTTTTCAGTTCGTAATCTTTCTTGCGCGAGCGTGCGCTCGACGATTAGAAGGAGATGATTGGAGTCGACCGGCTTTTGTAGAAAATCGTGAGCGCCGTCCTTCATTGCCTGCACCGCTTCATCGATCGACCCAAAGGCAGTCATGACAATGACAGGAATATTTCCATCAGCAGCCCGCGCCGCACGTAAAACATCGAGGCCGGAACCATTTGGCATACGTAGGTCGGTGAGGACTAACTTGTGTGGACCGCCGGCGATTTCATTCAAAGCGGCGCGCGCATCGGCAGCTTCGGTGACAGTGTAGCCTGCATTCTCCAGAGTCAAACGCAAAACGCGGCGTAAGCTGTCTTTGTCTTCAACGAGTAGGATGTCCGGCATTGTCGTAGGTCTAAGGTCTTGCGGCAACGACAGGAATTGTACAACAGGTATGCTTGATAGTGCGCAAAAGGGAGTAGGCGCACGAGGCCATTGCGGCCGCGATGCAAACCGCGCCCGAAAATAGGCGGCGGTAAGGCAAATAAAAAAGGCGCGAATGGTATCAACCATCCGCGCCGTTTCAACGTTTGCTGGTGCGACCTCAGTCGTCAGTTCGCGTTCGCTGTAAATTGTTTGCTTGTTCTCTTAAGCCGCTCATTACAGAGGGGCTTTCTCAGCAATACCCAATACAATTGCTCCCGGCATAATAGTGGCATCCGATACATTTCTGGAGTCGTACTGTAGGTTTGAAGTTCCGGCGCCATCGCCATAGTCGAATGTTGGAGCCAAAAATCCTCCGGTTGCACCAAAGCGGGCAATCATTATGGAGCCTAATATGTCACGATTGCCGCCGCCTTGCTTCAGCAGTCTGCCCTGACCGAGTACCAGGATGATCCCATTGAAATTTGGCCCAGGACCGTTGAAGTAAAGCGTGCCGGTTACAATTAGAAGGCCTGCTCCGCCGTCCAGATTGCAGTCGCCTTTGACAATTGTAAACTGCGGCGCCGCGGCCGTTCCGGCATAGCCGCTCAGAGAACTGAGGACAACGCCGCGCTTAGGACAGGGAGAGCCGGGCGCAGAACATGAATTTGCGAGTGTCTCAGCTTGAACGAGAAACGCGCGAGCATTGTCAGCGGTCTTAAGAAACCATGGCGTGGGAGCTGTCTGTATACCACTTGGCGGGGGATCGGTTGGCAAAGCCAACGCTTCAAGTTTGGGATTAGAAAGTGAACCGGGTTTGCCGGCGTAAGCTGCCTGAACTGTATCGACGTCATGGCCACAAACTGCCAGTGCCGGCTTTGCGGGTGTTACCAGCCCAGCGTTATCGGCGCCGGAATAGGTTTTGGCCGCGCTGCTTCCCAAATCGATCGTGAGGTCCGTGGTCACGTCATCATGACCACGAAGAACGAGTGCGGCCGGCACCTCGATATCCAGCCCATTGGCATGCAACATCATTGACAGCGTTTTTCTTGCGCCGCGTGGTCCATATCCGGTTGACTTTACAATCATTCGCACAGGCTTAGCGACTAGAAGGTCCGTTCCGTCCGGATCGATCAACTGGATATCGTAGGCCACTCCATTAAACGGGTTATAGCCGGGACTTATGCCAACGCGATTGTCATATGTCGATCCGGTTGGCCGGTAATTGTAGGAAAGCCAGCGTGAAAGCCGTACAGGGAAGCCAGCTGTCGTCGGATCTCCTGCAAGATTAGACGTGGCTGCCTTGAGAGCTTTAGTAAAGTCAATCCTGTTTTCCGGAGCCACGCCACCCACTGGATTGGCCACAAAGAGTGGATTAGGCAGGACATTGCCACGCATCACATTCAACGTTGCCTGGAGCCCGGCTTCTGCGCCGTAATACGCCTGCATCTCAGCAGCTGCATCCACAGTGTTAGTTGCCGACATGGAAGTTGTTAGAATCAACATTGCTCCGGCTGTTAAAAGAAGCGCCGATATCAGCAACGTGGTGATGAGCGCCGCTCCGCGCTCTCCTCTACCGTTTCCGTTGTCCTGCGAAACTATTGTTAGCATCTCAATAATTCCCTTGTTAAAACTGCTGCAAAGTGTTGGGCGCGTTTCTTAGGGCCACATCGGACTCTAGTCCCACAACTGATGCGGGCTGTTCGGGGCCGGCCGGCAGATTTACGCTAACGTTAATTCTTATTCTCTCAGCAGTAGCGGCGGTGGCGGGCCCGCCGGCTGTGTTCAGATAGGTCAAGGTTAGTCCGGTGATGTTGCTGGCCAGAACGGTGGTTCCATTGGTCGCGGCAAAATTGTCGAAACGAACGATTGCCCTGTTTGCCAATTGAAAGATGAAACGAACATCCTCATCGGTTTGGGCCAAACTTGCATCATTGTTGAGATTGGCGCGTATCCGAATCGAATCGGTAGTCGAATCGGCTACAACTATTCCATTATCGGTTAGTCCGTATCCTGCGTTTCCAATCTCACGAGACATGATATTTAGTGCTCGCTGGGCTGACGCCAAAGCATCAGAGCGCAGATTTTCCCGAGTTCGCGTGCGTAACGAAGTAGCTAGCAGGGTGCTGGCGGCTGTCATCATTGCAAGCGTGATAGTCATCGCTATCAACAACTCGAGCATGGAAAATCCCGCTTCTGGCTGTACGTTTAGCTGTATTCGTCTATTTAGCATCTACGGTTCAGTCCTTAGTTCGATTCACCGATCACTTCTGGAGCGCTGCGTAATCAAGGTGATTGTTCCACCAGCGCCGAAGGCCCAGCCCCTTCCAATACTCTGCGGCACTACCGTCACCGTAATACCCTTAAGGTTCGTTGCCGTATTGACGTCAATTGCCTGGGTAGAAGGGTTGTCGTCTACGGCAACAGTTAGCGTAAACTGCCGGCCATCGCGCACTATGCCGGTCTGCGGTGTCGTGCCGCCATTCAAAACGGCATCGGTAGTAGTTGAATTGAACTGTGCACTACGCAAGCGCTCCAGGGCTTGCTGTGCGATTGCGAGACTCGTAGCGCGATCAGTTCCGCCAGAGTTGTTATAAATTGAAAAGGAAAACAAGCTCGCCGAACCTAAGGCGACGATTAGCATTATTAGCAGCGCAATAACGGCCTCGAGCAGTGTGAAGCCCGACTGTTCAGTGATGGAGCTTCTTTCTTCCGTGGGCGGAATCCATCCGCCACTCGATGGGCTAAGGGCACTGCCGCGGTTAATTTTTGCAGTAAGAGTCTGATTCATGGAACTTGAGTATTGTTTCGAAAACTTGGCGTCGGCGCGGCAGAATTTATGACGGCGGAGCTCGGCGGTGGGCCATCAAATGTCGGTTGTCCAGCGGAAGTTAAGTCAATTCCGGTGGACCCATAGTTCGGAGAAGAGATGTTCACGAAGGAAGGGTTCGCGATGTTGCCGGCTGCGTCGACTGTCCAACCACGCCAATTGAAATAGATCGTTCGGGGATAGGGTAGGTCAAACTGGAGATTTGCGCCGGCCGGCAATCTGATTACCTGAGGTGCATCGAGCGTTCCATCGCCATTCAAATCAATTCCTACTGAATAGGAAGTTGCATCAAGGAGGGAAACTTGTGCCATCTGGGCGTTGGTCGTCGGACGCCGACGTACCGAGTCGACGCGTGCTTTCTCCAAAAATGCCGACAGTTGGCGCGCAGCGTTTGCCCTTGTCATTACCTGACGAGCGCGCGTGATTTGAATCAACGCGAAACCAGTGAGCACCGAAATCATCGCGACCACGATCAGCAATTCAAATACAGAAAAACCTGCCGCTATGCGTGCTTCTCTTTGTGTGAATGAGGCTTTCATTTGTATGAAATCTGTGTCTGAGTTAATTGAATTGAAGTTCACGGTTCACTCATGCGCGCGTGCTTTGCAGCGCTAATCGCCCGCGCGAGGCTTTGTCGCCGGCTCAGTGCCGGGCGCCACTCTCCACGTCTGCCTCTGCACGTCATCAAGTAATAGAGATGCAAGGTCATCATGGCCGAGTTCTTTTAGTTTCTCTTGCTCTTCCATCGCTGAGTCTTTATCTTCCAAATCAAGATGAACAAGACCTAAATAGTAATGAGCCTGGCCATCAGCGGGGTTGAGTTCAATAGCGTGCTGATACGACTTTATCGCCAGGGAATAACTTCCGATGTTGAAATAAGCCAAGCCAAGATTTCTGCGCAAGTCGACATCACCCGGCTTATATCGAATAGCTTTTGTGTACATCGCCAGCGCCTTAATGAAATTGCCCGAGCGATCATAAGCAAGACCGAGATTGCTATAGGCTTCCACGTAATCAGGACGAAGTCTGAGGGCTTCTGAATAGGCTTCAATTGCTTCGTTAAGTCGGCCCAGACTGGAAAATGCGGAACCAAGTCCAACGTAGGCCTCAGCGAATTGAGGGTTGAGCTTTATCGACTGATTGAATTCTGCCAGTGCTTGATCATGGCGACCCTTGCCTGACATTTTCATGCCGAATTCGTAATGGGTTTGGGAACGGAAGGCTGAATCGTCCAACTCTCGCCCGCCAAATTTTTCGAGTATTTTCTTACGCAGCGTCACGTGGATTCTCCAAACAAATCAGATAGTGCGATCAGAATTCACCAACAGCCGTCACTCGCGGACCGGTTGAGGAAAGTGCCTTGCGCACCCATTCCGAATCATATTGAATCGTTGAGGTGCCACTGCCGCTACTATTAAAAATCGGTGCAAGAAAATTTCCGCTGTTTCCAAAACGCGCGACCATTGCTGCTCCAAAACTATTGCCATTACCACCGCCGTCCCGGACCAGATTGCCGCCACCGAGCACGAGAATCAGACCGCTGTAAGCCGAGGATCCATTAAGTGTTAACGTACCGGTGACAATCAAAAGACCTGCGCCTCCCGCTAGAGGTAGATCTGTGTCACCGTCAATGAAGGTTAGGACCGGATTTGATGAAGTGCCGAAGCTGGTGGGTGGTGTCGAAGGGGTAAAGTAACGATTCTCGTTTTGGGCAGCGACCCGCATGTCATTGACAAAGGCACGTGCTGCATTTGCGGTTTGTAACCAGGTAGGCAAATCAGAAATGGCTACCTTCTGGACACCGGAGGGTTTCCCAAAAACTTGAGAAGCGGGAAGAAGGAGGCTATCAAGATAAGTTTTATCAGCAGCTCCGGTGACGGCAAATGCCGAAAGATCCGCCCCGCCCGCATTGTCATTTCCGTCGTAAATATATCTGGCGCTGTTGCCGGCGTTGAATATGAGTTGAGCATTGTCGTCGGCGCTACGAATCGTAATGGCACTTGGCGTCGTTATGTCGAAAGCGAATCTGCTAAGCAACATCCGCAATTGCTTTTTAGCATTGCGGGGGCC
>DASWDX010000187.1:0-3743 GCA_036395055.1 Pyrinomonadaceae bacterium
GGGGGCAGTGGTGGCGAAGCTCGACGACGTTTCAGTGAAAGCGGATCGCCGTGGCGGCGGGATTGGCACGGCTCTCCTGGAGCAACTAAAGGAGCAACTGAGAAAAGAATCCGTGACGCGAATTGATGTGGGCGTGCATCTTGAAAATTCCGAGGCGCGCCGGTTTTATGAGCGGCTTGGCTTTTTGGCGTTGAATGAAGAGCGGCTCGCCTATGTTATTTGAATCAACCTCACACAAAATCTTCATCGTTCCTGCGCGGAAAGCTGACTATTATCCTGCATTTCACTTTTCGCACAGCAATCGAATCTCGAACCTAAGTGGCGTCCTTTCCGATAGCCGATCTTTATGCTGGAACAGCCTGACACATCGGCGGGCCCCTGCCTCCTGATACTGGTCGAAGCCTTAACGGCGTTTCCTTTGGTGACATTACGTAGATGCAAGAAATCTTGTATTGGTGACGGACCGAACAGGCGTTGTTTGAAACCAGGGGAAAGCGGCTTTCCACTAGCCCGTAAGATCCTTTAGTTACTATGTTTTGCGGAACGCCCGGGCCCACGAAACGATGCAAGAAGTTTTGTATCGGGGTTCGATGGCCTGGTCTCGAAGGCTGGGGCAGGTGAAAGTGGCCGGCTGGAATCAAGACGGTGATCAGAGGCAGGGAGCAAGGCAGCAGCCGGCGATAATGATTTCGTCCGCGGCAAAAGGACGAACCAGTTTCGTAGGTTGCTATAGAGGTCGCGTCAGGTGCTTGCGGTAGCTATGGCGTCAAGTCGAGCGCCTCGACTATGCGCGTGAAAGGTATCTTTGCAGCTTCATTAACCTCGCGAACATGATCGGCACTTTCCGCTTCAAACAGGCACATGCAATGGGCTTCTCCGGGAACGAAGGTGGTGCGGATGTAGCGAACGGGTTTACCTTGGTCGGTAAACTTCTGGCTGGTTTCAATAGCTGCTCTCTGCGCAGCCGCCAATTGCTCCATTTCGATACCCGGTAGTTCCCGGTCAACCATGTAAACGGACATGTTCAAACCTCCTGTTGCTGTGGTAGAGGGAAGCATATTAAAGCGTGAATCGGAATTAGAAAACCCTTAAGCCGCGCCGCTTAAAGTAAAGTGAGCTGAAACTTCAAACGACGACACCAGTTTTGTCAGGCAACGCCACCTTGATAGGCTCATCAAATCTCATGAGACTCGACTCTTGCTATGAATACTCGAATTAGGATCCTGGCGACGACATTACTGGTACCTGTCGGGCTAGCCCTGATCGTTGCGTGTCAGGAAGCCCGATCGATAGTCGAGTCCAAGACCGTCAGCGAGCACGCTCCTCCTGTAATTACTTCAACTTTCGCGAAATTCACAGAAACTGATTTCAACCATCATGTGGATCAACTCAAGAAGAGACTGCCCTCCAGGGATTTCTCAATTGTTATTCAACAGCCATTCGTTGTTATCGGTGATGAACGTCGAAGTGTTGTGCAGCAACGTGCCGAGGATACGGTTAAGTGGGCTGTCGATCGGCTTAAGCAGGACTTCTTCACGAAAGACCCCAAGAAGATTCTTGATATTTGGCTTTTCAAGGATGAAGCCTCTTACGAAAGGCATACTCAACTTCTCTTTGGCGAAAAGCCAACTACTCCTTACGGTTATTACTCAGCCACTCACAAGGCCCTGATCATGAATATTGCCACCGGCGGCGGAACGCTGGTGCACGAGATTGTGCATCCGTTTATCGAAGCTAACTTCCCAGCTTGTCCTTCGTGGCTCAACGAAGGTTTGGGATCGTTATATGAACAGTGTGGTGAGGAAGACGGACACATTCATGGATACGTAAATTGGCGTTTGCCTGGACTGCAGCAGGCAATAAGAGCGGGGACGGTTACATCATTCAAAAACCTGATGTCGATGAATTCTTACGTCTTCTATAACGAGAATCCCGGTACGAACTACGGGCAGGCCCGTTATCTTTGTTATTACCTGCAACAGAAAGGCCTGCTCACAAAGTTTTACCAGGAATTTCTTGTTCATCAGAAGGACGACGCGAGCGGATACCAGACGCTCCAGAAAGTTTTGGGCGAAGCTGACATGGATGTCTTCAAAAAGAAGTGGGAAAGGTACGTCCTGGATTTGAGACAAGGCTACGCAGTGACGGTCGAATAAGACATATAGGTCACTGGTCGGCTGGAAAGTCCTTCTTTCCTCAAGAGACTGGAGTTACTCCTGCTTACGTTGACGATTCTGCAGTGAGCCTTTACGATTTCTTCGCAAAATCAACCAACATTGCTGGTCAGGTGAATGTCCGAAGCTTGATTCTGGAGACAAATAAATGTCGCAAGCCATGCCACAACAGTATGAGACGCTTCTGCTCGAACGGCGCGATCGCGTCGCCATCGTCACGATTAATCGACCTGACAAAAGAAATGCGCTGAATATCAAGACACGGGAAGAGGGTGCGGCACTGCTCGAACAGCTGCGCACTGATGCCGCTATTCGCGTGGTTGTTATCACCGGCGCCGGAGACAAGGCATTTATCGCCGGCGCGGACATTGCCGAGTTTGCCGGTCGCACCGCGATGATGCAGCGAGACGTTATGACCGCGCGTTCGCTCTTTACCGCCATCGATACATTTCCCAAACCAATCATCGCAATGATTAACGGCTACTGTCTGGGCGGCGGTTGTGAGTTGGCGCTTGCTTGCGACTTACGCATTGCCAGCGAGGCAGCCTCATTTGGCCAACCTGAAATCAATCTCGGCATCATTCCTGGCGGCGGAGGTACGCAACGCTTAACCCGCCTGGTCGGCGAAGGCAAAGCGATGGAGATGATTCTCACCGGCGACATCATCGACGCGAAAACTGCATTTGCCATTGGCCTGGTGAACCATGTGGTTCCGGCAGATCTCCTTGAAGCTAAGACGATGGAGATCGCCAACCGCATTGCTACCAGGAGTCCAATCGCGTTGGGCTTGGCGAAGGAAGCGGTGAAACTCGCGTCTCGATCGAATCTCGACGAGGGTTTGCGCCGCGAAGTTGATCTCTTTGCGCTTTGCTTTTCGACTGAAGATAAGGACGAAGGCGTGAGCGCGTTTCTTGAGAAACGAAAGCCGGAATTCAAAGGGAAATAAAGTTTTGGGTTTCGAGTTTCGAGTTTCGGGTTTCGGGTTCCACATCGTTGGCCGGTCAGTTTCTTTTTATGAACTCGGAACCCGAAACTCGAAACTCGAAACTTGAAACGTCGAGATGTTGAGAGCCATCGTTACCATTTTCGGAATCGTGCTCGCAGCTGTGGGTGGTGTAATCGCTTACCGCGCGCTTTTTGTCGAACCGAGCGCAGCGGTGGTAATTTCCGAGAGAGGCGTACGCGAGCTCCCCGACACTTTCCGCGTAGTAGAAGGAACGGTTCTTCTTGTTGTTGGGACTGCCATAGCCTTTACGGCTGCATTGAGGAAGCCGAGGCGGTAAGGGTCGACGTTTGAATTTTCACCGCTGCTTGACGCTCTTTTCCGCGCGGGCTACTCTTGTTTGCCAACGCAGTTGGTTACAGAATTCGCTGCTAAGTTTGTTAGTGAATCAAAAAGGGGCCGTAGCTCAGCTGGGAGAGCGCATGACTGGCAGTCATGAGGTCAGGGGTTCGATCCCCCTCGGCTCCACCAATTCTTCAAATAGGTTTAGGGCATCTCAGGATGCCCTTTGTTATTTTGTGTGCCTGTAATGTGGGGAGTCGAACCGTCCGCGACTTCAGATCGCA
>DASWDX010000188.1:0-10736 GCA_036395055.1 Pyrinomonadaceae bacterium
GATTCGCTGCTGTGGAATTTTATGTTTGCTTCAACCAATCTTACCGGCTTCGCGAAAGTAATAGTGTGGCTTTCGTTCGGCACGGCTGCTTACAAAACAAACGACCACGTTAGACAAAGCAGAATCAGAATTTGTGAAGAGATCTTTAAGAGACCAAAGGGGATTAAGGAAGACAAAAGCCAAAAGAACTACCGAGAGGATCTCTTCCTGATTTGCCGCTATGCTTCGCTTGGCCATCCCAATCAGATGGGAGCTTTGATTTATACCGAAGCAATCAAGGGACAATTGCGCCAGCTAATCGACAAGGCTGGCTGGAAACGAAATTAAGCGCCCGCCAAACCTTCATTGAAAGGACCCCAAACAATGAGTTTTCCTTTCGACCAGATTGAATTCAGGCGAAACGCCGTGCAGCCCATCGAATGTATCAAACGCGGGTTTGAATTGATCAAGAGTCAATACTGGCTCTTCGTGGGCTTAACTATAGTCGGCCTTTTAATCGGCTCCGTGGTTCCGTTAGGAATCCTTATGGGGCCAATGATGTGTGGTATCTACCTCGCGCTGTTTCAAACCAGACGCAGCCGGCCAATTGAGTTTGGTTCCCTTTTCAAAGGCTTTGACTACTTTGGCGACAGTCTTATTGCGACGCTGCTGCACTTAGTTCCGGTTATCGTGATCCTCATCCCCTCCTACATGATTTTCCTCGCGTTTTATGTGGGGTTCATCGTGACGTTGTCGCAGAGCCATGGCGACCCTAATCCGGCAGCGATACTTGGATTTCTGGGATTCCTCTTTGTTTTCTGGATAGTGGTCGTTGTTATTCTGATCGTCGTCTCCATTGCTTTCACTTTCACCTATCCCTTGATTGTGGACCGGCGTTTGTCAGGACTGAATGCAGTGAAGTTAAGCATACGAGCAGCGATGGCAAATTTCTGGCGCCTGCTGGGAATGCTTCTGTTAACATTTCTCATGAATTTCGTCGGCGCGCTTTTCTGTTATGTGGGAGCAATTTTAGTGGCCCCAATAGGTTTTGCTGCCATCGCCGCGGCCTACGAACAAGTGTTTGGACTCGGCGAGGTGCAGCCTAATTTGCCGCCGCCTCCGCCATCATTTGTTTAAGCTCTTACGCAAGCTGACGTCATGCGGGATCCGGAGTGCTGCGCCGATTAGCTTGCGGTGTTCCCGCAAACTAACAGTTTGCATTACCACCTTCATAAAAGATGATGCCGGCCAATAACCTCGTCATTCGCGGTAAGAAAGTTGTCTTACCGGAATCGATTGCACCCGCATCGCTTCATATCAGTAACGGCGTTATTACAGCCATCGAATCCTACGAGAACCTTCCCACTGGTTACGACTTGATCGAGTCCGGCGAAGCGTCGCTCGTCATGCCGGGCCTCGTGGACACGCACGTTCACATCAATGAGCCGGGCCGAACCGAGTGGGAAGGATTTTCAACCGCGACGCGAGCCGCGGCAGCCGGTGGGGTCACTACGCTTGTTGACATGCCGCTCAATTCAATCCCGCCGACAACAACGGTCGCTGGTTTTAGGGAAAAGTTAGAAGCGGCGCGCGGCCAGTGTTACGTTGACGTCGGTTTTTGGGCCGGCGTAGTGCCGGGAAACACGGCTGAACTCGCGGCGCTTAACGAGGCGGGCGTCGTGGGTTTCAAGTGTTTTCTTATACACTCCGGCGTCGATGAATTCCCGAATGTCACTGGGAACGATTTACGTGAAGCACTGCCAGAGTTGACGCGCCTGGGCGCGCTGCTAATAGTGCATGCGGAAGTACCAGGGCCGATAAATAGGACGGGAATTCTTGCCTGTGCTTCTCTCGAAGCCACAGAACCAGGGTCAAACCGGAGTGTTCGTCCTACGGTCTATCAGACCTTCCTGGCGTCTCGTCCGCGTGCGGCTGAAGACGAAGCCATCGCCTTAATGATCAAACTAAGCCGTGAATTTGGAACGCAAGTCCACATCGTTCATCATTCATCGGCGGACGCATTGCCGCTGCTGCGAGAAGCAAAGGCTGCTGGAGTCAAAATCACCGCGGAAACGTGCCCGCATTATCTAACGTTTGTTGCCGAGGAAATTCCCGACAGGGCCACTGAATTTAAGTGTTGCCCGCCGATTCGCGAGCGCGAAAATCGTGAACAGCTGTGGAGCGCTATTGGCAGCGGCGTTATAGACATGATCGTTTCGGATCATTCGCCGTGTCCTACCGAGATGAAGTTGCGTGACAGTGGAGATTTCCTCCGCGCGTGGGGCGGCATATCTTCTCTACAATTGCGGCTGCCGGCTGTTTGGACTGAGGCGAGCAGACGCGGCTACACCATGGAAGATCTGGCGCGATGGTTGTGTAGCGCGCCGGCAAAACTTGTCGGTCTGGAAGGTCGAAAGGGTCTGATCGCGGTTGGCTACGACGCTGACTTAGTCGTTTGGAATCCTGAGAAACAGTTCAGAGTAGACGGCGCTGCGCTGCAACATCGTCACCCGTTGACGCCCTATCAGGATCGGATTTTGAATGGAGTCGTGCAGAAAACTTTTCTTCGCGGCGAGAAGATATATGATAGGGGCAAATTCATCGCGGAGCCGCGGGGACAACTGCTGAAAAAGACACAGAATGGTCCATTTAAGGGCGCAGTTTAGAGTCCAACCTTTGCGTTGCCGATTGTGGAAGGCACGCACGCTACAGCTTGGAATCTATACGGAGACGGAGCCGGCTATGCCGGAAATAGAATGGGCGCGGGTTGAAGACGCGCCGGTAAAAGAGAAATTTGGCGGGACCGTCAGGGTGCGAACCCTTTGGCGCTCCACGAGTGGTGCAACAGCCCAGGTTGTTGAACTCGATTCCGGCGCTTGTTGGGAAGGAATCGATCTTCACGAACCCGAACCCGAAGAAGTTTACGTGGTTTCCGGTGTATTCAACGATGGCGTGCGCGATTATCCTGCCGGCAGTTTTATACATAATCCGGCGGGTTCGTCTCACGTGCCGCAATCCAGGATTGGCTGCACCTTGTTTGTTTTTTATCCCGAAGGTTAGAAGCGTAAATGGATTTTACGGAACTGGTTGATCTCGCCTCGGAAAGACTAGGCGGTGCTGTGCTCGTTGCTAACGATGAGTTTTTCGCGCCTAAGGAAAATCTCCTTAAGCTCAGCGCGCCCATTTTTAGCGAAGGCAAGTACACCGACCTGGGAAAATGGATGGACGGCTGGGAGACGCGGCGGCGGCGCACGCCGGGATACGACTGGTGCATCATCCGTCTCGGACTGCCCGGAATAATTCGCGGGATCGTGGTCGACACAAGCTTCTTCCGCGGAAATTATCCGGAGCATTTTTCACTGGAAGCGTGCGCGCTTGACGGGTTGCCGACCAGGGAAGAATTAACCAGCGAAGCAATATCCTGGATTCCGCTCCTGCCGCAACTGCCGCTCACCGGCGACACCCAAAACCCTTTTGCGATCGAGAGCGAGCAACGCTTCACACATCTGCGTTTCAAAATCTACCCTGATGGTGGCGTAGCACGGTTGAGAGTTTACGGCGAGGTTCTCCCGGATTGGGTTCGTCTTAAACGCAGCGGCGGTGATATCGATCTGGCGGCGGTTGAGAATGGCGGGCTGGTTATCTCATGCAGCGATATGTTTTTTGGTCATCGTCACAATCTCATCATGCCCGGTAGGGCGGCGGACATGAGCGATGGTTGGGAGACGAAACGGCGCCGCGGACCGGGCCATGACTGGTCAATTATCAAACTGGGCGCGCCCGGACAAATTCGTCGTGTGGAAGTTGATACCTCGTGGTTCAAGGGAAATTTTCCCGAGAGCTGTTCGCTTGAGGCCAGGAGTACAGGCGATTTGCCGGAAGAGAATCTGACTGATTTGTCAGTTGTCTGGAAAAGTGTCTTGCCTCGCACTAAGTTACAGGCCCACAGCCGGCACTTTTTCGAAAATGAGATTTTGGATGCAGACAATGTATCGCATCTGCGGTTCAATATTTTTCCCGATGGCGGCGTGAGCCGCTTGCGCGTTTATGGACGAGTTGAATGATTTACCGGCGAGACGAACTTGAAAATGATTAAGACTTCGGTTGCCAATTCCAAACTTGCTTCGTTGAATGTATTGCCATCGAACGAAGCCGAAAAAGAATTGCTGAAGTGCTGCGGCTCCCGCCAGTGGGCGGCCCAGGTAATTGCTGAACGACCTTTTAGCGGCGTGGACGACTTGATCGTGAAGGCTGATCAAATCTGGTGGTCGCTCGAGCCGCGTGATTGGTTAGAGGCATTTCACAGTCACCCTAAAATTGGCGAGAAGAAGCCGGTAGCCGCGACTGCAGCCGAAGCGCAGAAGTGGTCTGCGGACGAACAATCGGGAACGCGCAATTCGGCAGCGGAGATGATGGCAGTTCTGGCCGAGCTGAATCGCGAGTATGAAGAAAAGTTTGGTTTCATCTTCATCGTGTGCGCGACGGGAAAGAGTTCCGAAGAAATGCTCGCGATCCTGCGCCAACGGCTGAATCATGGACCGGACGAGGAGTTGAAGCTTGCGGCAGCTGAGCAGGCGAAGATTACACAACTTAGATTGAGAAAACTGATGGATAATGCAGAATCATGAAGATCCATCAGTTGAAGATTTTAGTTGTTGACTATCGACTCCAGACTGTAGACTCCGGACTCGTATGAGCACCATCTCGACACACGTCCTCGATACGTCGCGCGGCGCGCCTGCCGGGGGCGTCGCAGTTTCCCTGGCGATAGAAAACACAGACGAGAGTTGGACCGAACTGAGCCACGCCTGGACCGACGAAGACGGACGCGTAAAGCCCTTTTTCCTCGTTGGCGAACCTCTGTCCAGCGGAACCTACAGGCTGGTGTTTGAAACGGAGCCCTATTACCAGGGCCTTGATATCGAGTGTTTTTATCCGCAGGTCGCCGTTGTTTTCAAGATCGACGATACTGCGCAGCATTACCACATACCGCTGTTAATAAGCCCTTACGGTTACTCAACGTACCGCGGTAGCTAGAACCTACTGAAGAGTTTGCATGAGCCCGCGAAGCGTGGCTATAGCATAAAGCCTGGGGTGGGAGCGGAGCGGAACCCCAGGATCGTTTGGAGCACAAAGGAAGAGCCCGCAAAGTGGGCGACAGCTGTCGCAGCCCTTGTGCTATCGCACGCTTCGCGCGCTCGATTTTCTTGCCTTTCTCCTCCTGGGGGTTCCGCTCCGCTCCACCCCAGGCTTTACGCTTCCACCCGCTCCGCAGGTTGTGGAAAATTAGTAATGACTCTCAATCCAACACTAAGTGAATGGCTTAATCTGATCTTCCGTTGGGTGCACGTCTTTGCGGGCATCATGTGGGTCGGCACCACTTATTACTTCACCTGGCTCGATGCGCGTCTGAGCGAAGAAGAAAAGGCAATCGCCAATACTAACAAGAGAGGCAGCCCGGGTGAAGTGGGCGCGGGCAGTGCCGCGCAAATTTGGATGGTGCACAGCGGCGGCTTTTATGTGGTCGAAAAACGCAAGGTGCCGGATCTGGTATCGCGAACGCTCCACTGGTTTCGCTGGGAAGCCGGCACCACCTGGTTGAGCGGCATGGCGCTGCTGATTGTCGTCTATTACATCGGCGGCGGCGCGCTGGTTGATCGAGACGTTTCTGATATCAGCGTGGGCGCCGCGATTGCTCTGGGGGTAGAAGTGCTGGTCGGGGGTTGGGTTATCTATGATCTCATGATGCTTTCGCCGCTGGGAAAAAATGAGAAGGCCTTTGCGGTGATCGCGTACCTGATGGTGGTCGGAATCAGTTACGGCTTAACGCGTTATCTTAGCGGACGCGCCGCTTACATTCACGTGGGCGCCTTGTTTGGAACGATTATGGCCGCGAATGTGTGGATGCGAATTTTGCCGGCGCAGAAAAAAATGATTGTGGCGATCAACGAAGGACGAAAGCCCGACGAGGCGTTGAGCGCTCAGGCAAAGCTGCGCTCAAAACAAAACACCTTCATGGCCGTTCCGGTTGTCTTCATCATGATCAGCAACCACTTCCCAGCGGCAACCTATGGCGATCAGTACAACTGGGCCGTCCTCGCTGTGCTGATTCTCGTTGGTTGGATTGCCGCTAAATTCATTAGAAGAGCATAAGCAGCAGCCGCGTAGCAGCGTAATGTTTGTAGCCTTCGGAATCAATTTGAAAACTGTAGCTCCGAAGGACCGCAACCTCTTGCACCGATTAAAGAGACTGTCGAAATAACTCAAGTCTCTGTGCGACCGCTGTGAACTCTGTGCCTCTGTGGTGGGATTTATTTAAGAGAAACACTCATCACAGAGACACAGAGCACACTGAGGATGCACAGACAAAGCAGAGTTATTCACTTTCCCGGCAGACTCCTTAAATGAGTGCAAGGTGATCGATGGTTATTCGCATGCCTATAAACATTTCGTGCCTATGGCACTGCAAACAGACAGGCAGGAGAGTCTGTCCTACTTACTTCGCCAGCGGGAAGACGGGCTCGATATCCACCGGCACATCATTAAGCCGATCAAGCGCCCCCTTCATATCCGGGCGAATCAGTGAATACTTATCCAGTATCGCTTTTGCCTTGTCGTAGGAGCCTTCGGCCTCGAGTGTCAGCAAGTCGTTAGTTAACTTCCGCACCGCCTCTCTTATCTTTCCATTATCAATACTAAACTTGCCCGTCGCCGCGTCGAACTTGATCGCGCCTTCGTCCGAGAAGTAGTTGAACTGCATAGCCACACCGCGCGCATGTGATTCGGTCAGACCAAAACGCACCGAGCGAAACATGCTGGCAAGATAGGTAATATAGAGTGTGTGCTGCATCTCTTTCTCGATGACGCCCTTATCGAGTAAGTACTGCAACGCCCAGAGGCCGGTCACATCCGCCTTTGCTTCCTCGATCGAGGAGTAGAGCTCCTTGAGTTGCAGGCGGACCGTTGTGGCCTGGCCGTCGACCGTGATGTTGTGTGGCCCAAGACCGTGCATCAGTTCGTGCATGAGTATGTGCGTGAAAAACGAATCGAAGGAAACTGCGCGCTGCTGCACAGGAGTCAGCACGACGCGTGAGATCGGAGTCAGGACCTTGTTGAACTTCGCATCCTGAACGTTCTTCAACATGATTCGCGCTGAGCCCTTTTCCTTCACCACGCGCTCGTCATTGGGAAGATTGAAGGCTGCGGTTTGCACAGCATTATTTCCTTCGCCCGAGCTGAAGACCTCGTTTACTACGCGCATCGGCGACGATGTGCCCAATTTTGGATTGCGGTAACGTGCTTCCAGCGGCAGGTTATTTTCCAGTTCCTGCAGGTGTTGCCCAAACTTCTCGAGCTTGGCGCTCTCGGCGGCATCAGTTAGCGTGACGTAAGCCTCGAACGCCGCTTTGTAGCCGAAGAGCTCGTCTTCGTAAGTTTCGTAAGGACCAATGGTCACATCAATCGGCGCCTTGAGATCCATCCAGGCTACGTCACTCGCGTAATAGTCGTTGGAGGCAAACGCGTCTGCGCGCTTGCGGAGAAAATCCTTCAATGTTCCATTGGTCGTCAACGCCGCCGCCTCGCGCAGCAGTTTGGAGGCGGGTTCGAGAAACTCGCGATACTCAGTGCTGTAAGGCACAGTCATTAACTTGCCGTTAGCGTCGCGGCGGATCGTGTAGAAGTAGCCCGTCGCTTTCTCTTTCTCTGAACCAGGCAAGCCCGCGAGCCAGGAATTAAACTCGTCTTTGGTAATGTCGTCCGGATAGAAATTCGCTTGCGGTTTTTCGCGGGGCACACCTTCGATGAAGGGTTCGTTATTGTCCAAACGCGACCATGGTCCGTCATTGATTAGAAAATAATGCAGCCGCTGACTCCCAACCGCTGTCTTGTCAGCCTCCAGCTTTTTGTGCAGCTCGTCGTTGCCGCTCCAAACTTGTCGCAGAAACAATGGATCGAGCAATCTTGCTGCTGCGATGATCTTCTGTAGCGCCTTGCGGTCAGCCGGCGAAAGACGAGACGTATTGGCAGTCAAAACAGTAGGCGCGAAGCGGCGAATCTTTTTCGCCAGTTCAGGGTCGCCGGCCATCGGGTTGCTCCTACGCTTTTGCATTCCAGAAATATCTATCAAGAGCATTGTTGCGAGAAGCAGCAAGCTAACAATGATTCTCATCAGAGCCTCCGCAAAAAATTAAACTGAGTCAGAGTACAGCCTCCAGCTTGCTGATCGATAACACACAAGCTAGAGAGTATTGATGCAGTTTGAGTGAACTTCGCTCTGATTAGCACTGCGGCTTTAGCCCGGTGACCAGTCGCCAGACAGAAGATTGGTCCCACTTCCGATTTCGTGGGAACACTGCTTCCACCGGGCTGAAGCCACGGTGCTAATGAGAATGCCAATTGAAACTGCACCAGTGCCAGCTAGAGCTTGTAATCTAAACTGCAGATATTCATAAGCTCTGTCGATTGTTCAGGATCTTTACAAACGAACCCGAACGCAATTCAGCCACAGTAAGCCCCGAGAATTTAACGGCCTCTTGTTCTGTCAGGGCCCCGCAATTGATCGCGCGCAGAAAATAGTTGAGCAATCCCTGACCGGTAGCGGCGTCGTCAAACACGTCTCCAACCAATGTTGCCTTGGCTGCTTTTTCCACGAAATTCTTTAGACGCTCTGACGCGGCGTCGAGGCTTTCGAGAAAGAATGCGTAGATTGCAGCATAGCGCGTGGGTAGTTGTGCCGGATGCAGATCCCAGCCCTGATAAAAGGCATTTTGGAGCGAATGCTGAATGTGTGTGTAATGGAGTCGCCAGGCGCGATGAACGACCTCGCGGTTCTCCGCGATCTGTTCCGGTTTGAGCGGTGGTCCACCTTCAATAAAACGGTGTGGCGCGACGGGCATGATATTCGTGGCCCCATCCGAGAGCCAGATACCGGTGCCCGCAAACGAAACCTGCATCATATGTTTCGCAAAGTCGCAGGCTGGATGCATCATGTGCTGATGCGCCGCTGTGATATTACAACTCGCCGTATAGTCGTAAGTTCCAAAGTGTGCGGCCACACAGCGACCGCGCGCCGCTGCCAGCAGCAGCGGAAGATTAATTTCACCACGAGCATTTATTACAGACTGTGTGGTTTCGATCATCATCTCGAGCTTCAGAGTGCCGGCCGCCAGACCGGTTTGCTTTTCCAGCAGCTCAAAAAGATCGGCCAGCGCGCTAACCTGTTCGGGAATCGAAATCTTCGGCTGCGTTACGACGAAGTTGTCGGGTAGTTGTCCGCCTGACTTCTCCACCAGCGTTGAAACGAAAATGTCCAGCGTCCGCATGCTGCGCTGGCGCAGTTCTTCAGTGAAGGGTTTGATGCGGATGCCGATAAATGGAGGCAACGTATCGTTTTCACGCCCTTGCGCTACTTCGATCGCTGCTGACTCTGCATGTCCGTCTTCCTCTTCGTCGGGCCGATTGCCGTAGCCGTCTTCAAAGTCGATGCGAAAATCCTCGACCGGTTCACGGCGGAGTTTTTCGCTGACGCGTTTGTAGATGGAATGCGCGAGCCAGGCGGCTTTGTTTTCCTGGCGCACCTGTTCCGGATTTGTTCCCAGGCTGGCTATTAGCCCATTGTCTTCTTCGAGCGATTGAGGTAAGTGTTCCGCGCCTGGCAAACTGATCGCCTTCGCAAAGCTCAGAAAATCCGGGGCAAACTGGTCCAGCGAGCGCCGCGCGAGTGCGCCCAGCCGCGCGGCGGAATCCGACTTGAAGAGATGCGCGCCACCATAGACCGTGTGCACCGGCTGGCGCTTCCCCGTTTCGCCCGGATAGCTCCTGGCAAAATCGCTGTTAGCTTGATGAAGACGCGCATTAATAGACTGCACGGTGTCTTCGGATAAAGACGCTTTCATTTTGTCCTCACGAACTTGATGGATGCCAGCGACTTTATTACAGCTATAAGAAAAGTTAAAGGTTGCAATGGTCCGCGGGTGACCGTGACCCCGGGGCCATCGGGCGGAACATAATGATGTCAGCTGGTCTCGATCCTCGCTCGAGAATTCCAGATGCCATAGCTTCAGACAGTTTCCTGGCTGGTTCCTCCGGTTGCTCTGAATAGGAAGGTCAGAATAAACCCCGCCAGGAATCCTCCGATGTGGGCCATGTAAGCGACTCCGCCCGTTTCCGCTCGGTTGCTAATTGAACCGAAACCACTAACAAGCTGCAGCACAATCCACAAACCGATGACCACGAGCGCGGGCATCGGGATCACACCTCTGCCCATTAACACCTTCACCTGTCCTCTCGGGAACAACAGAATGTAGGCCCCCAGAACTCCTGCAATCGCGCCCGAAGCGCCGAGGTTCGGAACGTTTGAGGTTGAAGTGAATACCAATTGCGCCATAGTCGCGGCGATGCCGCAGAGCAGATAGAAGATCAGGAATTTGACGTGACCAAAGCTGTCTTCGACGTTATCACCAAAGATCCACAGGTAAAGCATGTTGCCCAGCAGATGTACCCAGCCTGCATGCATGAACATGGACGTGAACAATGTCAGGAAATCCCCGCCAGGATTCTCCAGCAGACGTTGCGGAACTACCGACCAGTGTTCAATAAAGGATTCGCCGCTACTCAACTCCACGAAGAAGAAGAGCAGGTTGAGAGCGATCAGCGCATAGGTCACGACCGGGACAGTTCTGCGAGAACTATCGTCATCGCCAATTGGAAACATTTTTTGGCCTCCTCGAAACCCAAACTATCAAACCGACTCGACA
>DASWDX010000189.1:0-3373 GCA_036395055.1 Pyrinomonadaceae bacterium
GTCGGATGGGCTGCACCAGGCTGTCGAAGCCAAAGAGGGCGTGAAGATTGAGAAAGAGAATCAGACTCTCGCGACAATCACGCTGCAAAATTATTTTCGGCTGTACGAGAAACTCTCCGGCATGACTGGTACGGCTGAAACTGAAGCCGCAGAGTTTCACTCCACGTATAAGTTGGACGTAATTGTTATTCCGACCCACATGCCTATGGTCCGGAGTGATTTTTCCGACGTAATCTATCGCACGCTGCCTGAGAAGTGGGATGCCGTGATCGAGGAGATCAAGGATTGCCACGAACGTGGCCAGCCGGCGCTGGTGGGCACCGTGTCTGTTGAAAACTCCGAACTGATCTCGCGCCGACTGCAACGCGAGGCTGTCCCACATAATGTTTTGAACGCGAAATATCATGAACGCGAGGCCGAGATCGTCGCGCAGGCAGGACGCAAAGGGGCGGTTACGATCGCCACTAACATGGCTGGCCGCGGAACTGACATTCTGCTTGGCGGCAATGCGGATTTCATGGCGCGTGAATTTCTGAAGAAGGAAGAGATTGACCCTGACGAAGCGACCGAGGAACAGTGGGCACAAGCGTTTCAGCGCGCGAAACGCATCGTGGAAGAGGAGCACAACGAAGTAGTAGGAATTGGCGGTCTTCACATTTTAGGAACCGAGCGCCACGAATCACGGCGTATCGATAATCAGCTCCGTGGACGTGCCGGACGCCAGGGTGATCCTGGTTCGTCGCGTTTTTTCCTTTCGCTTGAAGATGACCTGATGCGCATCTTTGCGGGCGATAAGGTTAAGGCCCTAATGCAGCGCCTGGGAATGGAGAAAGGTGTCGCCATCGAGTCGAAGATGGTCTCCAAGCGCATTGAGTCGGCGCAGAAGTCGGTTGAGGGACGAAACTTCGAATCGCGCAAACATCTGCTCGAGTATGACGACGTCATGAACAAGCAGCGCGAAACGATTTATGGTTTGCGCCGCCAGTTGATGGAAGTACCGGATCAACGTGAATACCTGATGGGAGATCCGCCTCCGGTCGAGGAGCGGGCAAAGGAAGGCAGCGGCGGCGGAGTCGCTTATGACCTGCTTTCCGATCTCACCAAACAGTATTTGAATCCGGACGTTTCACCGGATGATTGGGATATCGAGAACTACAAGCTTCAGATCAAGACTATCTACGATTTCGATGGGGACGCTCAAGGTATAGATATTCCGAACCTCAATTCGGCGGAAGTGACAGATTCGATCTGGGAAAAGCTCAAGGTTAAGTATGCTGGAAAGGAACAGCAGATCGGGCCGGAAGCGATGCGCACCTATGAACGCATCATCATGCTAAATATTATCGATGCCCAGTGGAAAGACCACCTCCTGTCGCTCGATCATCTTAAGCAGGGCATCGGTCTGGTCGGTTATGGACAGAAGGATCCACTGGTTGAATATAAGAAGCAGAGTTTCGATATGTTTCAGGAGATGCTCGACCGTATCGACACCAGTACGATTAGATCGCTGTTCAACCTTCAGATAGTTTCAGAGGAACCACCGGAAGCGCTGCGTCAACGTCGCTTGCCGCGCCGTCCGTCTCCGCTTTCGTTCACTGGGCCGAACCAGGGTGCGGCAGCTGCCGGCGAAGAGGCAGGAAAGGTAAAAACCGTTGTTCGCGATCAACCGAAGGTCGGTCGTAACGAACCCTGTCCGTGCGGGTCCGGTAAGAAATATAAGAAGTGCCATGGCGCGAGTGTTTGAGTGATAGAGAGGAAAGAGCTGATGTGTAACGCTCGTCACCGCGGCTTCCCGGTTCTTGTACCATCCTTGCTTTATCTTTCCTTCCTGGTTAGCGGCTTACCCGGCTATGTACATGCGCAGGAGGCTCCGGGCGTAGGGAACACGACACGTGGAATTGACCTCTATCAACAAGGCGACGCTGCCGGGACCATCAAAATCTTAAAAGAGGTAGTGAAGAAGCACCCTGAAGATGCCGATGCCTGGTATTACCTGGGCCTTGCGTTCAATAGTCAGGGCATGATTGGCCAGGCGCGCCCGCAATTTGAACATTTGATTCAGTTGCGGCCAGAATCAGCCGATGCCCACGCCAAGCTTGCGTATGCGTTGATTGTCGGCGATCAGCCGCAGAAAGCAATGACTATGGCGCAACGCGCTATCGAACTGGGGGACCAAAGCCCTGAGGATCGCTATGCACTCGCAGAGGCAAGTTTCAGAATGGCATCCGCGGAGAAGGCTGTTGAGGAAGCGGACGCCGCGCTCATCATGAATCCGGACTTCCTCCCCGCCTTAATAACGAAGAGTCTTGCTCATTTCACTCTTAAGCAATATACCGAAGCAGCGGGTAGCCTTGAGAAGTTCTTGGCGAAGAGTCCGGATAATTTCGATGCTGATACCTGGCGCGTCCAACTAAAAGTCATGCAGGAGCAAGCTGCAGCGGCCTCAACAACAATACAACCAGCAGTCGAGACTACAACCTTTAACGCGAAAACAGTGACACAGAAAGCTCGTGTCTTGAGCAAACCGGAACCGCAGTATACTGAAGCCGCAAGACTCGCCGGTGTCGAGGGAACTATCGTAATACGTGGAATCTTTTCGTCCGATGGCGAGGTCAGACATCTTATCGTCACACGAGCTCTGGGTTATGGCCTAACCACTGCGGCGATTCGAGCTGCACATCAAATAAAGTTCCAGCCGGCGATGAAAGACGACCGGCCCGTTTCAATGTACATTCAACTTGAGTACCAATTTCATCTTTTCTGAAGACAGGTGTCTTTCGAGTCTACTGGAGTAAACTCTCGCTACTCCGTTTGCACCCCGACTATCCGAACGTTTTCGGAATGACTACCACTACCTCAACAAATCCCGCGGCGCGGGCCATTATCGAGGGGACCGCTCCGCATCAAGCAAGAGTGGCGGCCGCAAGCGGGCTGTTACCGCTACCACAGTCTGACTTGCTGGAAGTGCTGGTCGCATTGTGGCAATCGGAAGACTCGGAAATTGCCAACGCAGCAACGGCGACGCTGGACGGCCAGGACTCAGAAGATTTGTTGGCTGCTGCCAGGAGCGATGAAACGTCAGTTGCCGTACTCGATTACCTCGCAACGCGTTCACAGAACGGTCGCCAAATTCATGAAGCCATAATTCTCAACAACAAGACCCCTGATCAGACTATCGCAGATTTGGCCGCCTCAACTGCCGACAGTTCGCTGCTGGAATTAATCGCTATCAATCAACAGCGGCTCGTACGATTTCCGAAAATCATTCAAGCAATCCTTGCAAATTCAGATCGCTCTCCGGAAGCGGAACGAAGAGCACGAGAAACTAAGCAGGAATTTTTTGAGAAGGAGAGAGGTGCGCAGCAAATTGCCC
>DASWDX010000190.1:0-3063 GCA_036395055.1 Pyrinomonadaceae bacterium
TCTTCGAAAAGATCGGCGTCTACAACCGCAACAGTTACAACCTCACCGGCTATGGTGATGCGGAGCGCATCCTGACGGCGCAGATGTCCGCCGATCTCTTTTCCGCGTTGCGAGTGAACGCGGCCATCGGACGAGTGTTTACGAACGAGGAAGACAAGCCCGGCGGCACCCCGGTCGTCGTGCTGAGCTACGCGTTATGGCAACGCCGGTTTGGCGGACAGTGGAACATCCTGAATCAAACCCTGACCTTCAACGCCAAAAGCTATACGGTGATTGGCGTGATGCCGCAGGGTTTTCAATATCCGAGCCGCGTCGAGATGTGGGTGCCCGTGGGTCAACTATCCGGCGATTCGAATTGGCAAGAACGAGGCAATCACCCGGGATTGTATGGCGTCGCTCGTTTGAATCCCGGGGTAACACCTGAGCAAGCACAGGCGGAGATGACAAACATAGCCGCCAATCTTGAAGCGCAATATCCCGACTCGAATGCCGGGAACGGCGTAAAGGTACAGCCGCTGCTCGAAGTCTTTGTGAGCGACGTCCGGCGGACCTTGTGGGTGCTGTTTGCAGCCGTGGGTTTCGTGCTCTTGATTGCCTGCGCGAATATCGCAAACCTGTTGTTGGCCAGGGCCAGCGCGCGACAAAAGGAGATGGCGATTCGCGCGGCGATGGGGGCCGGACGCTGGCGGATCGCCCGACAGTTGCTGACGGAAAGTGTGCTGCTCGCATTGGTCGGAGGCACGCTCGGACTGCTTGTGGCGCGCTGGGGTATTCAACTAATCCTGTACATCAGTCCCAACGCCATTCCACGCTCACGGGAAATCGGTCTTGATTGGCGCGTACTCGCCTTTACGATTGGCGTCGCGTTTTTGACGGGCATTCTGTTTGGTCTGGTGCCCGCGCTTCAGGCCGGAGTAGTTGATGTTCATGAGACGTTGAAAGAGACGGGACGCGGCAAGACAGGACGACATTGGCTGCGCAGCTCGCTTGTAGTCGTGGAAGTTGCAACGACGCTGGTGCTGCTGATTGGCGCGGGGCTAATGATTCGCAGCTTCTACCGGCTGCAAAAGGTCGATCCTGGTTTTTCTTACGCACAGCTCACTAGCTTCACTGTGTCGATACCGCAAAAGAAATACCCAACCATCGAGCAACGCGAAGCATTCTTCAAGCGGCTGCTGGAAAACGCTCGAGGGTTGCCGGGCGTTGAAGGAACTGCCGCCGCTTCCGGGTTGCCACTTGGCAACAACGGTTGGCAAACGTCATTTACCGTGGAGGGCCAACTCGCTCCGCCGCGCAATCAGATACCCCTGATGGAAGCGTGTCTGGTTTCACCGGATTACTTTCGGGTGATGAACATCCCGCTAAAGCGAGGTCGTTACTTTGATGAGCACGACGATCGATCATTTTTGGCAGGAAGGGATCTCAGTAAACTCGACGAAGACCAGCGAACGATGGCCGGCGTCAACTCAATCATCATTGACGAAGAATTTGCGCGTCGGTATTGGCCCAATGAAGAAGCCGTTGGCAAGCGAATCAGACTTGGTGGCACGGACCCTAAGGCGCCTGTACTTACCGTGCTAGGCGTGGTGGGACGAGTAAAGATGGAAGGACTCAGTCAGGATTCAAATCGTGTCCAGGGATACTTTTCGTTTGCACAGATGCCGTTTAGCGGCATGACTGTGATTACCAAGGCTTCCGCTGATCCAAGTCAGTTAGTCGCGGCCCTGCGCCAGCAGGTGAGCGCCATCGATCCGGATCAACCCATCTACAACATTCGCACGATGGACGAGATTCGCTCGGAGTCCGTTGCGCCCGAGCGGTTGAACCTGACCTTGCTCAGCATCTTCGCAGGCATCGCTTTGGTGTTAGCCATTGTCGGTATTTACGGCGTGATGTCGTACACGGTCACTCAACGCACGCACGAGATTGGCATTCGCATGGCCATCGGTGCGCAACCGCGAGACGTTTTCAGAATGGTTATTAGGCAGGGAATGATGCTGGCGTTGATCGGCGTGGCTTTCGGGTTGGTGGGCGCGTACGGTCTCACGCGTCTGATGACAACCATGCTGTTCGGTGTCACACCAACCGATCCCGCGACGTTCGCTGCGATCGCTGCACTGTTGACCGTGGTGGCCCTGGTCGCTTGTTACGTGCCCGGCAGGCGCGCTACGAAAGTCGATCCGGTGGTTTCACTCAGATACGAATGATTAGCCGCTGTTTATAGGTTGACGCGAACGGACCGCTCATCGGACAAACGAAATTGGGATTCGCATGGCGCTCGGCGCCGAACGCCGCGACATTATTTGGATGGTCCTTAAGGAAAGCTTGCTGTTGGTCGCGGTCGGACTGGCCGTTGGTTTGCCGGTCTCATGGGGCGCGGCCCAATTGATCTCGAATCAGCTTTTCGGGCTTAGGCCGAGTGATCCCTTAACACTAATAACAGCGGTGACGCTGCTGACCCTGGTTGCCGGATTGGCCGGCTATCTGCCGGCGAGAAAAGCATCGCGCGTCAATCCGCTGGTCGCGTTGCGTTACGAGTAACGCGGAACTTTGGAGTGTGATGACCGTCACCGCTTTGGTCCGCAGCTTGACGCCGCACGCCGCGGTTGCGCCAGGCCGCAGCCGAATAAAGCGCTGACCGGTCAGCGCACTGCATAAACAGAGGAGAAGCTACATGCACAAACTGCTGCAAGACTTGCGCTATGCCGTTCGCACTCTGCTGAAGAAGCCGGGCTTCACAATGATTGCCGTGATCACACTGGCACTCGGCATCGGCGCCGGTACCGCGATCTTTACGGTTGTTGATGCCGCTTTGCTGCGCGGCTTGCCCTACAAATCGCCGGAGCATCTTTATCACCTCTGGGAGAGCACGCCGCAGAAGGAGTTTGCGCAACGTGAATTCTCTTATCCGGATTACCAGGACTATCAGAAGAACCAGGTGCTCGAGGGTGTCGCGGCATACACCGGAGGCGGCGCGATTATGAGCGGGCGCGGCGAACCGGAACGCGTTCTCGCTCCAGGCGCCTCGGCGAATTTCTTTTCGCTGCTCGGAGTCGAACCGAT
>DASWDX010000191.1:0-3957 GCA_036395055.1 Pyrinomonadaceae bacterium
GGCAGCTTAAGCGATTGACCGCCACAGGTAACGTAATAGTTCTTGTGTTCCACGCGCAGATATCCGTCATCGTAGACATCTTCCGCCACTTGCGTCTGGCTTTGTCGCTCGGCCAGTGTCACCTCTGTCATCGACATATTATTTCTCTCGAAAATTGTTCAATAAACTTCAGCGGCTCAATTCCTTCAAACCTGAGTGTCAATAAACCAGCGGGGGCAAGCCCGCCTTCCCAACCTTAGAGACTCCCAGACTGCTCGGTAAGTCTCGTCTTGAAAACCTTCCAACACGGATTAGGATTCAACTCTGATCAGCTCATGGTTAGGAAGGTGGGCTTGCCCCCGCTGGTTAGCTACCAGACAACTTTAAAAATTCAGCCGCAGTGCAAACTGAATTTGGCGATTCGTACCCAGGCCAACCGTGCGCTCAGCCGTCTGCCTCAGCAATCCGAAAGAAGGGCCGGCAGCGCTTTGCGTAAACGCTTGCCCGGGCTGGAGCCCTCCCGCTGGCAAGACGAACTTTGCTACGGTGAAATTGTTGCGTGCCGGGTCCGGCGTCACAGAAGTAAAGGCCGGGAGAGCAACATTCAATGTTGAAGCCGGATTCGCAAAGTTTGCATGGTTGAAGATATTGAAAAGCTCCGTGCGGAACTCAAGGTTCGTAGTCTCCGAAAAACGCAAGCGCTTGTTCAAGATCAAGTCAAACTGCTGGAAGTTCGGCCCTTTAAGCCCGTTTCGCGGCAAGTTCCCGAACGTTCCTACTGCGGGAATAGCAAAAGCTGCCGGGTTAATGAAATTGCGATCGTTGTTCAGATAAGGATTGACCCCGGAAATCAAATCAGGTCGGCGCGTCTGGCGTGAGGAGCCGCCGCCTGGGGCATTGATCACTGCCGTAAATCCGGTAGGCAGGAACTGTGAAGCGCTGATGCCACCCGGCAGTTGTACAACGGTTCCAGTAGGAACCTGCCTGGTTACGTTCTGATCTGTTGTACTCGAGATTACCGTACATGGTCCTGACGTGCATACAGCCGCAGTGTCTGGACGGGTGATCGTTACATCGATAGGAACACCGCTGCGCATGTTCATAATCGTTCCGACTTCCCAATTTCCCAGAAGAGCATTTCCCAGGCCACCCACGTCAAAAGCTTTGCCTTTGCCGATTGGCAGATCGTAGACCGCACTCAGGTTAAATGTGTGACGCACATCGAAATTGTTGTAGCCGCGATCAGCTTCATAGTTGTTGAAGTCTCCGCTGGGCCGCACGGCTCCGCCAAACGGTTCAGCCGCAGTTCGCGCTTCATTTGAACCGGAAGTATTGCCGAAGCTCTTCGAGAATGTGTACTGCGAGTTCAGCGTCAAGCCGTTATTAAGGCGCCGCGACAACGCCAATTGCAGCGCGTTGTAGCTGTCAGTACCGCCGCTGGTCTTAGTATCGATCTCGGCGAATGGGTTCTGCACCGACGTTCCTGAAACGAGAGAGAATTGGCGCACGGTTGTTACCCCTATCACCTGCCCCGACGTATTAGTCCGATTGACCACACCGGCATTTGTGGGAATTGGATCGCCATTCAGGATTGTGGCTGTGCCTGCGCGCAAGGTGTTTGAAAGTCCACGAAGGAAAAGATTGCGCCCCTGACTCCCAACGTATGCTGCAGTGGCAACTACTTTGTATGGCAGCTCTTGTTGCACAGAGAAGGTGTAGCTGTAGATCTTCTCCGGCACTTTATACTCAGGTGCATACGCGCGCGGCTGAAAAGCACGATTGTTTGGATTGTTGGTGAAGTTCGTGATGATGGCATTGATCGCTGCCGTCTGATCCGGATTGAAGGTGAGCAAGGGACCACTCGTCAGAGTTGAGCTGATGCGATCGCTCTCGATTGGTTGAATTTGATCTTCAGTTTGCCCCGGTCCGTAGAAAATACCAAAGCCGCCTCGTAAAACCGTCCTGCCGCCTCCGAAGAAGCCGTCGCCTTTGGGGTTGGGCGACCACGTGAGTCCTATTCGAGGTCCGAAATTAGTTTTCGATGTTTTGAAGAAGGGAAGATCCGGCGACTTCAAAGTACCATTGGTGATATCGAAGAGAATATCCAGGTTTCGCGCTTCGCGCAGCGGCGTGTAGTAGTCATAACGCAACCCATAGTTGATGGTCAGGTTCGGTCTTATCTTCCACTCGTCCTGGGCGTAGCCGATATAAAACTCCTGCTTAGCCAGACGCGTTCCCGTGGCGCCGCCATTGAAGGGCGAAGGCGCGCTCACATCGCCAAGATATTGAATTGATGCCGGTGAATTTGTGAGCAACGCCTGAAGGCTGTTGAAAACGTAGGTTGTGCCGCCGAGCCTGTCCGTATAGATGCGGCTGGGACGGAATTCGACACCGAACTTGTAATTATGATTGCCTCTGCTCCAACTCAAGTTGTCGATGAAAGAAAGCGAATAAGCGGTGTAAGGTTGACCGCGCCCATTCGTCGCGCTGTTCGCGCGTAACAAGCCCCCGGGTGTCGCTGTACCCGCCGATGTGCCCTGTCCGGGAATTGCAAAGTTGGCCGTATTCCCTGAGATATTGATCACCAACTTCGACAAGTCTATTCCGTTAACTGTTGGAGCCTCGCCGTTTGTGCGTGAGAAGACGCCGTTGTAGCCAACCTTAAACTCGTTGAGGATTGTAGGCGTCAACAGACTCTGCAGAGCGAAAACGCCATTCTGCGGATTGGCAGTGAAAACAGCGCGTCGACCGGTAACGCCCTCCGGCTGATCATTCTGACCATTGTCTCGGAAAAACCTAAAATACGCCGAGTGCTTTCCGCTAAACCGGTAATCAAGACGAAACGCGTAGGCACTCTCATTCACCTTGGCGCTCGACTGGAGCTGCGCCACATCGAAGAGATTTGTTCCCGAGCCGGTAGACACCGTAACAGCTTTCGGATCCCGGAAAGCCGGAAGAAGCAGGAGTGTATTCGGATTACATGTAATCGTTCCCGTTCCAATCGGTGGACCACAAATGCGCGAAGCCGCTCCCGGAACCGCTTCGGTTGAGTTTAAACCTGCTCGCAGTCTGTAGCCTTCATACGAAAGAAAGAAAAATGCCTTCTGCTTGATTACCGGGCCACCGATCGAACCGCCAAATTGGTTTAGCCGGAGCGTTCCTTTCTGACCAATGATATTGTCAAAAAAGTTTGCGGCATCGAGCGCGTCATTACGAAAGTATTCAAACAAGGATCCGTGGAAATTATTTCCGCCGGACTTTGTAACGACGCTAATCTGCCCACCCGTGCCAGTGCCAAACTCTGCCGGATAATTGCTGGATTCAACGCGGAATTCCTGCACATTCTCAAGACTGGATTGCAGGCGAAACGGCGACGGAACCTCACCATTCAGGTTTCCCGGAGAAGCGTCAATCACCGCCGTACCTTCAACGCCGTCATAGCGAATGATGTTTTGCTCGACGGCGCGGCCGTTAAAGCGAATATCCCCGTACGTGCCCGAACCGCTGTTAACCGAGCCCGGAGCTTGCAGGTAGAGCTGCGAAAGCTGTCGACCGTTGAGCGGCAACCCCTCAACCTCACGCGGATTGACGTTCGCGCCCATGACGGCGGAGCTGGTCTCCAACGCCGTCTCGCTCCCGGCGTTAACATCAACTCTCGCCTCAAGACCAGTTGGCTGAACGACCAGCGGCAGGTTCACTTCCTGGCCCACCAGTAACTGAACGTTAGTCGTCTTTGCTGATAAATCTTTAGCGTTGGCTGTTATCGAATAACTCGAAGGCCGGAGCGCCGAAACTATGAAGTAGCCAATCTCATTACTTGTCGCCGTACGCTCTTCCCCATTCCGTTCATTCTTCACCACGATGGTAGCGCCGGGAACGACTGCTCCATTGACGTCTGTGACCGTACCCGCGATGCGACCCTGATCAGTTTGCGCATTTGCAGTTAGTGGAAACACGAATAGCACCGCAAGAGCGATG
>DASWDX010000192.1:0-17306 GCA_036395055.1 Pyrinomonadaceae bacterium
CCTGTGTCGGGTTTGATGAGGCCGCTGATGATTCGCAGTAACGTACTTTTTCCTGCCCCGTTGGAGCCGACAAGACCCAGCGCCTCGCCCCTCCGCAGTTGACAACTGACATCCCGCAGCGCCCAGAACTCCCGCGGCCGCAGGGAAGCGTCCTTTCGCCGACCGCCCACCAACTCCGTAGCGATGTCCTGAACGCCGTAGAACAAAGAGCGTTTGAGGCTCCGGCAGAATTTTTTCGAGAGATGTTCGACGGTGAGTAGCACGTGTGAGTCTCTCACTTCAGTTCCGACTACGCGCCTTGTCGGTTCGGTCGTCATCACGAACTCACACGCTCGATCACGAAGGGCATCGCTAGGCGAAACACCACCCAGGTCACTAGCACGCCAACCAGGGCCACGGCGCTCACCGCGAAAAACCTGTCAGGGTCAGACACTATTCCGGTCGTGGCCAGTTCCCGGGTGGTCACTAATAGCGGCGTGACCGGGTTCGCTCTAACGATGGAGGCGAACGTGCCGGTACTGGGTACTGGGAACACCACAGGTGTAAGAAACAGCCACAACCCGGTAAGGAGGTTCAGGCCGTTTGAGACGTCCTGGTACAGCGCGCCGATGGGCGCGAGTAGCAGACCTATGAATGTTCCGAACACGATCAATAGGCAAAGCGCCAGCGGGGCCAGGAATGCGATGCGCGTCACCGGCATGTCATACCATAAGAACACGGCTACAATCAGAATCAGCTTGATCAGGAAGTTGAAGAAAACTTCGCCAACTTTTGCCACCACCACCGCCTCACGCGGAAAGTTGATTCGCGTCAGCATCTGCTTGGCGTTCGCCACAGCCTGCACGGGCCCGTTCAACGCCTCAACGAACGTCTGCCAGAGCATCACGCTAAACATTACATAAGCGGGATACGGTAAATCCGTGGCTGAGATGTTGATAACTTTGGCGTTACCGGCCAGCGTAAACCCAGTGGCCAAGACTATCGGCGGCATGAACGCCCATGCGACACCGAAGAAGGATTGCCGGTACTGCCCCCTGATGTCGCGGACCATTAACCGCCAAGCTAGTTCGCGTGAGGCCCACAGGTCGCAATGCATCTCGCGCAGCAATCTGAGGGGATGCCTCAGCTTGCTCTCGGGCGTGTACACCACTTCGGACCACGTTCCGCCAAGAAGATCAGCTTTAGTTGAATCCGTTTCCATGGGCGTCGGTCAGGTGCTGCCTCGAAACGCGCCGCATGGCGGATGCGGGGCGGTCGCGTTGGTGACTTTGATGAAGAGTGTTCCGGCAATCGGGATTAACAAGGAGTGAAGTCTAGCCAAGCCGCGCGGGGAGCGTCAAGCAGAGCGCCGGCGAAATCGTCGAATCATCGGGCTCTAGATAAGGGAAGCCGCGTGTGTGTCCATAGTCCACTTGGGCGCTGGGACTCCGTTGGTGAATAAATACGCCCCTGCCGGACCAGAGTCCGGACGGAGAGCATGAAGGGGTGAAGGTTTTAGAAACGTCATCTAATGGACTACGATCGCTGCCCCGTTTGGCGCGCCGGGCGTAACATTGCCGGCGTTTCTGTTGTTGCCGGCTGACGAAACCGTTCCGACCGCCGAAATACCAAACTCGTTATGATAGAGGCCGCAATTGGCTATGCGGATGGTGGCGCTCGCCGCCGCCGCATGAATCCCGACCAAGTTATAAGCCACGGTGCTGTCCTCGACGTTAATGATGGTGTTCCCTTCCGCTCTAATTGCGGAGCCAGCCGCGTTGCGAGTGCTGGTCAATCTTCTGACTGTAACTACCGCATTATTAATGGTTTGCAGCCCGTGGGTGGCCGCGGCACTTATTGACACATCTTCGATTGTGGTTGCTACGGTGCCGCTGGTCGAATTGATTTTGATACCCACGCCGGTGTTGACTATGCTCGTGTTCCTGATGAACACGTTGCAAGCCTGGCCCTGAGCGATCTCGATTCCTGAACCGGAGAAGTTGAAAATATTAACGTTATCGACTACTAGTTGTTGGCCGTCCAGAAAACGGATGCCGTGGAAAGCGCCGACGGTGTTGTTACCGTTGATGCTCAAATTGCGCAGGATGACCTTATCGGTCGAAAGGTTCGTGGTAATGTTGACGGTAAAGCCGCTGATCCCGGCCGCGAGAACTGAGCCCCAACCCGAACCCGTTCCGCCGTCAACTGTGATCGCCTTTGTAATGGTCAAGGCGCCGTAACCGCCCGGATCGAGGACGCTGATCTCGCCGCCGGTCGCAGTTTTCGAGATTGCGCCAGCGAACGTTTTGCAAGGCGCGGTGCGGCTGCACGGGTTGACGTCATCGCCGACGCCCGATACCCAGGTGCGCGTGGCTTGCGCTTGTACGGCTGCGCTGACTCCGAGTGTAAAGCACACGAGAACTATCACCTTCAGGATTGGATAAAGCTTCGTCATTTTGATCTCCTTCGATTGTGGGGTTTAGAGTTTCGTCATCTGCCATCTCTAGTAACGCGGTGGCTTGAGAGGATTTCAGTTTCGTTAAAGCCGCGAACTTGCCAACTGATCTATTGAACAAAGCTTTACTCATTCGTCACTAAGAATGTTATGACACTGCATAAACTACTCAGAGAACACATCATTTATGTTGATTGAGTTCTACGGTCCAACTTCAATATCGCAGTCGACATTTTTTTGCGGGAATGAAGAGAGCGTTCGTCCGACCTATCTGTCGTTGCTGGATTAGTTGAAGGTCCCACTCTCGAGTTCTCTTAACTACCATACAGTCAAAGGCTGCCTTAAAATAGAAATCCGTTGAAGAGTGGTCTAGCCCTGATACAGGCTTTCTGACCTTTCTCAGTCGTACGATCTACCTTCTCTTCCCGGTTTCAGGTGATCCGCTGAAAGTCATCTGGCGAGTTGTACTTCAGTCGTTATGCAATTTGGCTGAAAAGTCAACGTGCCTCATTGCGCCGTCAGTTAGTGAAAACCTGAGGCTCCTCCCTAGCGAACAGTTCGGGATCGTCGGCCCGGGTAACAGGAGTTGGCCGCAAAACAAACTAGCACAGAAATAGAAGTAAGAAAGAGCCTTTCCTTTTCAGTTGAGGGGCACTCTTAAAGTCGGATTCGTTCACAGAGGTCTCCTTCGTTTAATAGGCGCAGTTTTTACTAGGCCGAGTGAAGTTGTCTTGACTTTATCCTCTTGCAAGGAGTGAAACGATTTGGTGATCTACGAGTCCATTAATTGGTCCATATAGTTGGGGGTATTGCAATAGAACCGCTCTTTTGGATTAGTTATTTGCTCTTCGGCAGGTAATCGGAGTATACAAATGCGCGCCAGCGAAAACCAGTATCCGGAGTCGATCTCCACGCCTGAATGCCAAAGGGCAGTCCTTTAGTTGATTTCCATGCAAAAAGTCAAGCATCATTTTGACAGAAACCGTGGATTCACCGAGTGAGAATTTGCTCATAATCGGCCGAATGCACCGCCGGATGCTGCGGTTGACAGATGCGCTCGGAGGCATTACTTTGAGACAAAAATAACGTAACCTGCTCCGGTTTTTCAAAGGCGACACGGCTATACACCACTGACTCTATTTCGTCCTATTCTAATGCGCAAACTATTTGTGACCGGCGGAGCCGGTTTTATCGGCTCTGCGTTTGTAAGGTTACTATGCGAAGAATATCCTTCGGCATCCGTCATTAACTTTGACGCGCTCACCTACGCGGGAAATCCTGACAATCTCCAGGGCTTGGATTCATCACGTCATCGGTTTATCCATGGCGACATCGCCAACGCTGATGTGGTGTTGACCGTTTTGGAAGAGAATACAGACGCCATAATAAACTTTGCCGCAGAATCCCATGTAGATCGCAGCATCGCAAATGCCTCGGAGTTCTTGCGCACGAACATCACCGGCACACAAATCTTGCTTGACGCTGCTCGCGCGCGAGGCGTCAAGCGTTTCATTCAAGTCTCCACCGATGAGGTAATGGGGAGCTTGCCGGAAAGCGAAGAGGCCTTCTTCACCGAAGACTCGCCATTCGCTCCAAACAGTCCTTACGCTGCTTCGAAGGCGGCAGCAGAACATCTCGTTCGCGCCGCGCATCACACTTTTGGGCTCGACACAGTGGTGACCCGCTGCGGCAATAACTATGGACCGAGGCAGTTTCCCGAAAAATTTCTGCCACTCGCACTCTCGAACGCGCTCAACGATGAACCGATCCCGGTATACGGTGATGGCCGCAATGTAAGAGACTGGATATACGTTGAGGATCATTGCCGAGCAATATTCCTGGCGCTGGAACAAGGTAGACCGGGTGCGGTCTATAACGTGGGCGCTCGCAACGAACAGCACAACATCGACGTGGTTGAATCACTGCTGGACATAATTGGCAAGCCGCGTTCGCTCATTCGCTTCGTCAAGGATCGTCCGGGGCACGATCGACGTTACGCTATCAACCCAGCGCTGATCGAATCAGAATTGGGGTGGCGTCCGCGCGAGACCTGGGAAACTGGCTTGCAAAAAACCATTGAGTGGTACAAAGAAAATGGCCGGTGGCTTGAACGAGCGCGCAGCGGCGCCTATCAGGACTATTACCGTAAACAGTACGGCGCGGAGGTGACCGCAAATTGAGAGTCCTCGTGACGGGTGCGGGCGGAATGGTGGGACGCGCGGTCGTCGAATATTGCGCCTCCGTCGGAGACATCGTTCTTCCATACGATCACCGCAGGCTTGATATTGCGGATTACGATCGCGTGATGCAGATCCTCGAGGAGAATAAACCTGAGGCTGTAATTAATTGTGCCGCCTGGACTGATGTCGATGGTTGCGAGCGGGACAGAGAGCGAGCTTTTGCGGCGAACGCACGGGGACCGGAAAACCTGGCAAAAGCGAGTCGCGAGATAAATGCGGTCTCGGTAACAATTTCAACTGATTATGTATTCGATGGAGAGAAGGAAGGTTTCTATACGCAACGGGACCAGCCTAATCCGCAGAGCGTTTACGGAGTTGCAAAACTTGAAGGCGAGCGCTGCGCTCAGTTAGCGTATGCCCGCACAATCGTGGTACGCACCGGATTTATTTTCGGTCCGGATGGAAACAATTTTCTTAGTACAGTTATCAAGCGGGCGAGGCGAGGTGAAAAACTGAAGGCAATAAGTGACGCCTACGGGACACCGACATATGCTCCTGATTTGGCGCGGCGACTGCGGGACCTGGCCCAACTGGATCTACCCGGGACGTTCCACGTAGTGAACGCGGGCGAGGGGACAAGTTACACTGAATTCGCGCGCGCGGCCCTGGATCTGGGTGATTTCGCCTCAACCAATCTGGAGAGCGTGACGATGGATAGCCTTGACCGGCCGGCTCCGCGGCCGCGAAATTCTCGCCTTCGATGCTTACTTTCAGAGGCTGTCGGGTTACGTGCATTGCCCTTTTGGAGCGACGCGCTAAGAGATTTTGCGGCGGCGCACTCGCGGACTGAGGTAGCAGCGAAAAACTAAAATCCCCGCCTTCAGCTTGCCAGAAGCTGGGTCTCTGCTATTATTCTATTATCTTCTGAATGGTCCTGAATTTGAGGTCTAGAAATCAAGATGTCGCAAGATAATCGTCTCCTGCCCGTGAGCGCGCTGGATCGCAGTATTGATCGTCCACTGGCAGATTATGTTCAGGCGAAGCCTTACGGTGTTTCCGGCACCGAACCAACCACCATCCGCGACTATTTGTTCGTTATCCTGAAGCGAAAGTGGTTAATCCTTAGTCTGGTGCTGGTAGTTACGTCGCTGGTAACTATTCAAGCATTTCGCGCGCCTTCGATCTATGCCGGCGAAACGACCATCCGCATTGAGCAAAAGCCGCCTAACGTTCTGCAAACGGAAAAGATCGTAATAAGCGGTCAAAGTGATCCAAATTTCTGGGGCACGCAGCTTAAACTTTTAGAGAACCCAGCGCTCGCGCGTCAGGTGGTACTCACACTGGACCTTCAACACAATCCGTCATTCTTCGGTGGACAGACGCAAGGCGGTGTCTTTTCGTCGCTCCGACGAGTCTTTTCGAAATCAAAGAAAGTAAATGACTCTCCAGCCGTCTCGTCCGGGCTTGCGGTAGTAGGAGAGAGCGAAGTAACCGGGGGATCGTTGACTGCGGAACAACTGGCAGAATTAGAGCCTTACGAAGACGCCATCATAGCAGGCGAGATGGTTGAGCCGGTCACTCAAACCAACCTCGTCAGAATCAAGTTTGTCCATTCTGATCCTGAGCTGGCCCAAAAGGTTGCAAACACGCTTGCCGAAGTATTTGTTAACAACAATCTGGAACGCTCTACGATGGGCTCCAACAAAGCCGAAGATCTTCTCGCCAGAGAGATCGCAAAGTTGCAGACCAAAATCAAACACGAGCAGGAAGCGCAGTTTAATTACGCCAAAGAAAAGAACCTGCCTCTGGTCAACGATACAGCCGGCAACCTGGAGGCGACTCGTCTGGCAACACTCAGCGGTCAGTTATTGCAAGCTGAAAATGAACGCAAGTATCTTCAGGCTCAACTGGAAGCCGCCAGAAAGGAGCGCGACCCTTTTTCAGTGCCGGATGTAAACAGCTCCGGGCGTGTGGAAAAACTGAGAGACCGTATTTCAGCTCTCAAAGAAACACGGGATGCTTTGCTCGTTACCTACACGCCGGAATGGCCCGCAGTCAAAAAAATTGACGCTCAACTGAAAGGGCTGGAAGCGGAGCTCCAAAAGGCGCCCTCCGAAATTGTGACTTCAATACAAAGGAAATATGAAGCAGCTATCTCTCGCGAAAACCTGCTAAGACGAGCTTATGAACAGCAGAAGGGAACCACGACCCAGCAGACGCGCGACCAGATCGATTTACTGGCTATGAGTCAGGAGCTGGAAACCAACCGGCAAATTCTAAATACTCTGTTACAACGGCAGCGCGAGTTTCAGGTCACCAATGGCGACAGGTCAAATGAGGTGACCATTGCCACCTATAGCCGCTTACCAAGAGAGCCCATTGGCCCGCAGCGCTTTCGAAACATTTTTATTGCCTTTCTCTTATCGCTGGTTGCGGGCATCGGTCTGGCTTTTCTCCTTGATTTCCTTGATGACACCGTGAAGTCCGTCGACGACGTCGATCGTTATCTCCACTTGCCGGCTTTGGCGCTGATTCCATCAAGCCGGGATCGCGGCCGCTTGATTGGAGTTGTCGGAGCGTCGCCGGGAGCGGGTCCGGCGGATACTACAGCTCTCGCCATGGTCAGCGATGCGCGCTCGCCGATCGCCGAGTCGTATCGGCATCTACGAACTTCGCTCCTGTTGTCGTCGGCAGGTCAACCTCCGAAGACGATACTGGTAACCTCCAGTCAGGCCTCCGAGGGCAAGACTACAACAGCGATCAATACGGCTTTCATGCTGGCGCAAACAGGCGCCGAAGTCTTGATTATCGATTGCGATCTAAGAAGGCCTCGACTGCACGCGCATTTTGGCGCGCCGAATACAAAAGGTCTGACAAACTGGCTTTCCGGTGAAACCGATATTGAAAACCTGATGCAGAGTTGTCCGCAGCAAGGCAATCTTAAATTCCTAACTTCGGGTCCGGTGCCTCCCAATCCAGCGGAGCTTTTGGGATCGGATGAGATGCGCAAGCTTTTGACAATACTTACGGATCGATTTGCGCATGTCGTTATCGACTCGCCACCAGCGATATCCTTTACCGACGCGTCTATCCTCTCGACGATGGTTGATGGGGTGGTGCTGGTTGTCCATGGCGGCAGAAGTTCTCGGGCCGTGGTACGGCGTGCAAAGCAGCAGCTGCTTGACGTCGGCGCGCACATCTTTGGCGTGGTTTTAAATAACGTTAAGGTAGAAACGCAGGACTACTACTATTCGGGTTACTACTCAGCGAGTGATTACGCCGAAGGGGAAAACCCGCAAGATGTACCTGGACAAACTGCCGAGACTCGGTGAGTCTGTCGCTGCGGAAGGTCTCCGGCATTGCTGGTGTTGCTACCGTCGGATAGGTTCAATCGCAACCGCCGATAAAGGTTAATTATCAAAGCCTGCTCGCAGAGATTTTAGGCTGCCGCAGGCTTTCCTGCTCTGAGCAGAAGAATTCTATGAGGTCAAAAGGTTTTAGGACGGAGAGAGATTTTGGCCTGATTGTGGGCGGCGTTTTTGCTTTGCTCGGCGGTTGGTGGATTTTTCGCGGGAAGTTCACAAGCACTTCCTACATCGCTCTGCCTCTCGGCGCACTCTTGATCTTGTTTGGCTTGCTCTGGCCGCGCGCATTGGTACTACCAAATCGAGCCTGGATGTTGCTGGCTGAAGGGCTCTCGTACGTAACCACCCGCATAATTCTGGGTCTTGTGTTCTTCCTGATAATCACCCCCATCGGCGTCTTGAAACGATTGTCAGGTTGGGACCCGCTTGGCCGCCGCGGCGCGCGCAGGGCTTCTTATTGGAAGCCCTACTCCGAGCGACAGCGCGATCCGCGTCACTACGAGAAGATGTTTTAGATGTTCCGACATGGCTTGACTTGCCAATTTCAAGTGGGAATTAGAGATAGATCATGCAAGGGAAACTAAGAAGCTTTTGGCTCCTCATTACGATCATGTGGACAATGGCGAGCGGAATTGGAATTGAGGGCACAAGGATCAATGTTATTGATAATCGGTTAACCGACGTTGGCGGCGGCGGTACACCAGGTTTTGTTGTTCTCGCCACCGACAGTCAAATCATCAACAACACGCTTACCTACTCTGGCGCTGGACCGGTGGATGGAACGATGTTAATCCTGCCCGGCTCGAAGGGAAACATCTATCAGGACAACCGCGGCTTTCAATTGTCGGGAGATGTCCGTTAGTTACTGGAAGTATCATTGACGCAGTATCAACGTCACGATAAAAGCGATTTTGGGAAGGGACTCGAGATGTCTAAAGCACAGGTCGTGAGCGAACTCTGGCAGTTCATGAGAGAAAACAAGAAGTATTGGCTGGCGCCGATCGTGATAACCCTGGTTCTGGTGGGCGCTCTGCTCGTGCTGGCAAAGAGTTCGGCTATCGCGCCATTTATCTACACGTTGTTCTAACTCGGAGGCGCTTCGGTGGTAAGTGTTCTCGGCATTTCGGCCTTCTATCACGATTCCGCTGCCTGTCTGGTTGTTGATGGCGAGATCGTGGCGGCAGCGCAGGAAGAACGCTTTACGCGGATAAAGCACGATCATAGGTTTCCGCGCCACGCCGCTCATTATTGTCTGAGCGAAGCGAAACTCAGCGTTGACACTCTGGATTACGTCGGCTTCTACGACAAGCCCCTGCTGAAATTCGATCGGCTTCTCGAAACGTATCTCGACTACGCACCTGCCGGTTTCGGTTCGTTTCTTAGAGCACTACCGCTCTGGATGAAGGAGAAGCTTTGGATGCCCGACTTGATTCGTACCGAGTTGGCCAGATCAGGCGGCGAGGAGGATGAACGCGCGGCGAAGAAGCTGGGTAAAGAGTTTGGTTGGAAATTGCTCTTCGGCGATCATCACGAGAGCCATGCGGCCAGCGCGTTTTACCCTTCGCCTTTCGAGGAAGCGGCTATCCTGACGATCGACGGTGTAGGCGAGTGGGCCACGAGTTCAATCGGAATAGGAAAAGGAAACGAGCTTACCCTGCTGAAGGAGCTGCGTTTTCCCGATAGCTTGGGACTGCTCTATAGCGCGTTCACTTACTACGCGGGATTCAGAGTCAACAGCGGCGAATACAAAGTGATGGGACTGGCGCCTTATGGCGAACCAAAATACGTCGCCATTATTAAAGACAAGCTGTTGGAAATTCGCGATGACGGCAGCCTGCGGATGAACCACGAGTACTTCAGTTATTCGCAGGGTCTGCGCATGACAAACGGCGCCTTCGATAAACTCTTCGGCGGCGCGCCGAGGAAGCCGGAGTCGCTCATCACGCAAAGGGAAATGGATCTGGCGCGCAGCATTCAGGCGATCACCGAAGAAGTGATGCTGAAGATGACTAAATACGCTCACGAAGAAACAGGAATGAAGAAGCTTTGCATGGCGGGCGGCGTGGCGCTGAACTGCGTTGCTAATGGCCGAGTTTTACGGGAAGTTCCTTTTGAAGAAATCTGGATTCAACCGGCCGCCGGAGACGCGGGAGGGGCACTGGGAATCGCGCTCGCGATCTGGTACCGCTACCTGGGAAAGCAGAGAACAAGTCCGGAGAAAGCAGGCACCTGGCAATCCTGGCGCGGGCTCAAGAATACTGATCGCGCTACGGCGAGTGTTGATCGCGGCAATGCACATGCTAATGGACTGGCTAACTACGCAGACGGCATGAAAGGTTCATACCTTGGCCCGCAACACCCCGAGACCGAGATCGAAGAGTTTTTACAATCGCGCGGTCTCCGCTACACGAAACAGTCACGGAACGAGTTACCCAAAGTGGTTGCCGATCTGCTGGCCGGAGGAAAGATCATTGGGCTCCACCAGGGACGAATGGAGTTTGGCCCACGCGCGCTCGGCGGGCGCAGCATTCTTGGCGACCCACGTTCTCCGGAAATGCAGTCTGTGATGAATTTGAAGGTCAAGTATCGCGAGAGTTTCCGTCCCTTTGCCCCAAGCGTTTTGCGTGAACAACTGGTTGATTGGTTTGAGTTGGACGCCGAGAGTCCCTACATGTTGCTCGTGGCTGACGTTGCGGAATCGAAGCGCCGAAAGATGACGGCGTCCGAAGAAGCGCTGTGGGGCATTGATAAGTTGAACGTTAAACGATCGGAGATCCCGGCGGTCACTCACGTCGACTATTCAGCGCGCATACAAACGGTAAGGCACGAGACGAATCCGCTTTACTGGGAAATTATTGAATCGTTCCGACAAAGAACAGGTTGTCCAGTAGTGGTGAACACGAGCTTCAACGTGCGCGGGGAACCGATTGTCTGCACCCCCGAAGATAGCTATCGCTGCTTCATGAGAACAGAGATGGATTTTCTGGTACTGGAAACTTGCATTCTCGACAAAAAGGAACAGCCGGAGTTTGTGGAAACTAAAGATTGGAAGACGCAATTCAAACTTGATTGATCCGATGAAAATTAGCGTCATCATTCCTGTTCGCAATGAAGCAGCTTCAATTCGCGTTCTCGTTGACAACCTCCTAAATCAAACATTGAAACCGGCGGAGATTTTGATAACGGACGGCGGCTCCACCGACGCAACACCCCAAATAATTTCTGAGTATGTGGAACGCGGAGCGCCGGTTCGCCTGATCAGGGGAGGACCTGCGTTACCAGGTCGTGGCCGCAATCTGGCTGCGGCTGAGGCGGTAAATGAATGGCTCGCTTTCATCGACGCCGGCACGCGTCCGGAACCTTCCTGGCTGGAGGCGTTGGCAAAGCGTACTCAACTCGATAGGGATGCCGTCGTCGTTTATGGAGCTTACGAGCCGGTCACCGACACTTTGTTCAGGCGCTGTGCGGTGATGGCTTACGTTTCGCCGCCGGTGCAGATTGAAGGCAGACTAATTCGGACACGCTCGGTAGTCTCGCTGCTGATGAAGCGCAGCGTATGGCAAACCGTTGGCGGCTTCGCCGAGGATTTGCGCTCAGCCGAAGATCTCTTGTTCATGAACAAGATTGACGGCGCGAACTTTCCCGTTGCGAACGCTCCCGAGGCGCTGGTTCATTGGCAAGTACATTCGAAACTATGGCCAACCTTCAAACGGTTCGTGACCTATGCGCGCAATAACATGAGAGCGGGTTTGTGGCGGCAATGGCAGGCAGCTATATTCAAACGTTACGGGTTCTTACTGGTCTCCGCGCTTCCGGTCTTTTGGTTTGGATTCAAATGGTTACTGGTAACATTGTTGCTATGGTTGTCGATGTTGAATGCGCGCGCAGCGGTTGCGATTTGGCGCAACCGCGTCTGCTATCCCGGCAGCATTTTCGAGAACGGTGTTCGCATGCTGGTGCTGATACCACTAATCGCGATGCTCGACGCGGCCACAATCTTCGGTACGTTTCAATGGGTAGTGAATGATAGGCTGATTACTGCGCGCGTCGCCGCTGAATGAGTTGCGCGGAAGGTTCATAACGCTTCCATTAGCACCACGAGAGGTAGCAACCGGGTGTGAGCGCGCAAGCCGGCTAACTTGCAGAGTTGCACCGCGATCCAGTAGCTACGCTTTCGGTTCTGATATCAACTGAACCAACACGATCAGTTCCATGAAGCCTGTGCGCACTTTGTATGTCTGTTACTTTGGGTTGCGAGAGCCCTTGGTTCAGACGCAAGTGCTCCCCTACTTGAGGCAGTTAAAATCCGAGAAGGTTCAAGTAAGCCTGTTGACTTTTGAGCCTCGCCTCCGCGAGACCTGGACTGCGGAGGAGCTTTCCCAACAACGCGCCGCCTTGAACGCCGAAGGCATCTCCTGGCATTACTTGAAATATCATAAGTGGCCTTCGCTGCCGGCCACGATTTACGACATGGCGGTGGGCGCCTGGACCATCGCGCGAATAATGCGGCGCGAAGATGTCGATATCCTGCACGCACGCAATCACGTCCCGGCCGTAATGAGTGTAGTGGCCAGAAAATTCAAAAGAGGGCAACTGGTTTTTGACATTCGTGGCTTCATGCCCGAAGAATACACGGATGCCGGCGTTTGGCCTGAGAATGGCTATCTTTACCGGGTACTCAAGAGAGTTGAGCGCTATATTCTGCGAGTCTCGAACGCTTTTGTCTTATTGACGGAGAAAGCTCGCGATATTGTCTTTCCCGGCTGCAACGACATGGACGAATTCGGCCGGCCAATCGAAGTGATCCCCTGCTGTGTTGATTTTGAAAGATTTTCATCAGCCGGTCACGCTTTACGAGAATCGTTGCGAGAGGAGCTAAATCTGACCGGCCGGCGCGTGATCGTTTATCTTGGCTCGTTTGGCGGCTGGTATATGACTGATGAAATGACTCAATTCCTGGCGGCCGCTCATGAGCAGGATCCGAGTACGTTTTCCATGATTCTGACTCAGAGCCCGCGGCAATTGGTGATCGATCGTATGTCGAGCCTCGGAATTGAAGCAAAGAATTTTCTGGTGACTCGAGTAACTCCGGATGAAGTTCCCCGGTTCCTTGGAGCCGCTGATGTCGCCATCTCATTTATCAAGCCGTGCTACTCCAAACAGTCTTCATCGCCTACTAAGATTGCCGAGTATTTGGCGAGCGGGCTGCCTATTGTTTGCAACGCCGGTGTTGGCGATCTGGATAAACTGATTGAAGAGAATTCTGTTGGTGCGTTGCTGCGCGAGTTTAATCCAGAGGCATATTTGGAAGCCTTGAATCAGATCGATGTGATGCGCGGCGATGAAAAACTGGCGGAACGCCTGCGCGGCGTGGCGCGCCGCGAGTTTGATTTGATCGACGTAGGACGAACAAGATACCGGCGCTTATACGACCGGATGGTCAAACGAGATCAGGCGTCGCCGTAGAGTTCAAATACACAAGCAACACTTGGGAATACCAACTTACCTTAATGGAAGCTTTAGCTCTGATTCAGAACCAACCGGGCATTCAATTCATCGCGCCGGCATTTCTGCCAGACTCGGGTCAAGGCCAGGTATGAATGTTCTGGGATTGAGTTCATATCCTGTAGAAGCGGCAGCAACGCGCTATCGCTTGGAACAATTCGTTGGCCCGCTAGCCGATCGAGGGATCACTCTCACAGTCCGGCCTTTCCTGGATTCGAAAGCATTTGAAATGCTCTATCAACGCCACGCTTTGCCGTACACATTACTGGCGCTGGTGAAGTCCGGGTTGAGGCGCTTGAAGGATGTATTGTTGCTTAGCCAAACGGATGTTGTGCTCGTTCAGCGTGAAGCCATGCTATTCGGTCCGCCGCTCATTGAATGGCTGGCGGTGCGAGTTTTTAAACGTCCGATGGTTCTCGATTTGGATGATGCTACCTATGTTTCCTATACTAGCCCCACATACGGAAGGCTCGGGAAGGCGCTGAAGTGGTTCAGTAAAACTGACGACTTAATACAGTGGGCCGACATAGTTACGTGTGGCAATCACGCTATTGCCGAGTACGCCAAAAGCAAAGGCGCGACAACGCGAATAATTCCGACCGTGGTCGACACTGATGTTTTTGTTCCCAAGCCCCACAAGTCCGATGGGCCTGTAGTGCTGGGCTGGATTGGCACCCATTCAACCTTTCCCTACCTGCGAGCAATCTTCCCTGTATTGCAGGATTTAGCCAAGACCCATCGCTTCAAGATGAAGATTGTTGGCGCAGGCACGGACCAGACAAATATTCCCGGTGTCGAAGTTGAGAATCTGGAATGGAACCTCAAACGAGAAGTCGAAGATTTCCAGTCGTTTGACATCGGACTATATCCGATCGATCCATCTTTGTATGCCGAGAACTGGGCGGCGGGGAAGTCCGGGTTTAAGGCTATTCAATACATGGCTATTGGAATTCCATACATAGCTGCGCCGGTGGGGGCAGCGGCAGAAATCGGGGAAGCAGGCGTAACACACTTCCACGCGACCACGAATCACGAATGGTTACAGACGCTTGAACTGCTGCTTTCCGATCCGGCATTGCGCCAAACCCTGGGAGCCGCAGGCCGTCGTCATGTTGTCGAACGATATTCGCTTTCGGCGCAAGCTGACAAACTCGCACGCGCCTTGCGCGAAGCAAGCTGCGACAGGAAGGCGAGCTAGTCGAGGCTATGCAGCGTCTCAGTAAATCCCGATTGACCTTGCTCGCGTTCATCGCGCTGCTGCCGTCGTTTCTTAAGCGCTTCTGCTATCGCTTGTTTTTTGGTTACAAAATCGGCAAGCGCGTGCGCATCGGACTAAGCATTATCGACGCGAGGGAATGCCAGATCGACGATGACGTTCAAATTGGACACCTCAATCTGATTATCAGGGTGAAGAGACTCGAGATTGGCGACCACGTTAAGATCGGGCACCTCAACATCATCAGGGGCGGCGACGAAGTTCATTTAGGACGCTATTCCGAAATCATTCGGATGAACGAAATAAACTCAATTGCCGAGCCGGAGGTCGTTAATCCGATCGATCCGAGATTCTCGCTCGGCGAAGGCAGCATTATTACGGCTGGACACAAAATTGACTTTACGGACCGGGTAACGATTGGCCGCCGATCAATTCTGGGTGGCCGCAACTCGTCTCTCTGGACTCATAACCGGCAACGGACTCGCCCGATAGATATCGGTTCGTTTGCTTATGTGGGATCCGAAATTCGCATCGCTCCTGGAGGAGCATTGCCTTCGAGATGTATAGTCGGGATTGGCTCTGTAATTACAAGCGAGTTGACCGAGGAGGGTTATCTCATTGCCGGCGTGCCTGCCAGGCCAGTAAAGGAATTGTGCGAAGAAGATCAGTTTTTGATTGAACGAAAGACGCGAATAGATTTGCCTAACGATGTTTAGCTTATCGCCAGCGAGTCTGCTTGGTTGATTTCTGAATATGAATGCTCTTCTAACGTTGGTTTATCTGCTGCTGTGCGTGGCCATCGTCATCGTCGTGCCGCCGCTGGTGGCGCAATATGTGAACGACTACGGAATTGTTAGCAACGCTGACACTGCCAAAGCCGTCTTGTTTTGCACAGCTCTGGCGGTGATCGCCGGCTTTTACGCCTACAAGAGAGAAGTTGACGGACGCTTTTTGTTGCGACTGTTCGTTTCAGCCCTGCTAGCGCGAATGATTGTGGGCCTCGTAATTTTTGTTTTTCACGGGCAGAATTTTTTTGGTGGCGACGCTTTAACTTACGACTACTACGGCAACGCGCAACTCCTGGGCTGGGGCGGCGACAAATACTGGCAAGTGATCGCCAACCAGTACGTGCGAGGCGGCGAGTCCTCAGGCTGGGGGATGGTTTACCTGGTTGCCGCTGTCTATGGCCTTATCGGGCGTAACATGTTTGCAGTCCAACTGATGAATTCGGTTTTCGGCGCCGCGACTGCGGTAATTATTTACTTATGCGCGCATCAGGTCTTTAAGAACTTAAGAGTAGCTCGTATCGCCGGAATTGCCGTCGCTTTCTATCCCTCGCTGGTGCTCTGGTCGGCACAAGGTCTCAAAGATGGACCTATCGTCTTCTTGCTGGCGATAGCTATCCTTTGCACGCTTAAGATCGGTGAAAAGCTGAGCATGAAATACATCGTAGTGCTTGTCTGTGCGTTGATGGGACTGGTGGCACTGCGTTTCTATGTGTTCTACATGATCTGTGTGGCCATTGGCGGAGCCTTTGTAATCGGCATGCAGCAGGTTACCGCGACAAGTTTTGCGCGCCAGTTCACGGCCATCATAATTTTGGGGGTGGGATTAACCTACGTAGGCGTTACACGCTCGGCGAGTGTTAGTTTCGAGCGTTACGGAAACATGGCGCAACTGCAACGAAGCCGAAAAGACCAGGCACGTTCGGCCGAGTCTGGATTTGGACAAGATGTAGACGTATCGACCACCTCCGGCGCTATCTCCACGATTCCGATAGGTGTGCTCTACCTGCTCTTTGCTCCTTTCCCCTGGCAGATCACTTCTATACGTCAAAGCATTACCTTGCCGGAGATGATAATTTGGTGGGCTTCCTTTCCGCTCCTGGTCCTTGGATTGTGGTTTACTATCAAATACCGCTTGCGAATGATCTCGCCCATTTTGATTTTCACGGTCATGCTCACCCTCGCCTATTCAGTGTTTCAAGGTAATGTCGGTACGGCCTATCGCCAGCGCGCCCAACTATTGGTGTTTTATTTTATCTTTGTCGCAGTCGGCTTCGTACTCATGAAGGAGAAACGGGAGGAAAAAAAGCGGCGAGAATTAGAAGAGCGCCAGGATTTGGCGATGCAGCAAGCGGCAACTTTCAAGACACGGCCCGGCCGAAGATCGGCGTAGACAATGCGGTTAAATTGACAATTCGAGTTGCTGGAGCGTGGCCATTAGCCAGCCTGTCACAGCTTCGTTACTATAAGCGTGCGAGATATTCAGGAATGTAATGAGCCGCGGATTTTCACGAAAAGTGCCGGATTGAGAAGAATTGGAAATCAGAAGAAGCAATACTTAATCCAAGCTCTTTCAGATTCGCATCGTCCGCGTTAATCCGCGGCCTCTTTTGGGTAGCTATGTGTGGAATTGTAGGCATAGTTAGGAGCGATAAATCAGACGTTGATCAGGCTGTGGTTGCGCGCATGTGCGCCGCCATCCGCCATCGTGGACCAGACGACGATGGCTTTTACCTAAACGGGCCAGTCGGCCTTGGCATGCGGCGCCTCGCGATCATCGACCTCAAAAGTGGGCAGCAGCCTATTCACAACCAGGACCGT
>DASWDX010000193.1:0-12610 GCA_036395055.1 Pyrinomonadaceae bacterium
CAGATCGAGCCGATGCACAAATACGGCACGACCGAGACACTTGATCAGTTGAAAGATGGCAAGGATGCGGTTGGACTCACCTGCACCGCTTGCCACGGCGGCAACCCCGTGCCTCGCAAGACCAGCGACGATCCAAAGTCGATCCAGCAAATCAAGCAAGAAGCCCATGTCCGCGCAAAATTTCCGGCGCAGTGGCAGCGCGAGGGCAAGTACACCGGTGCAAACCCTGAGCGCACCACCACGCTGCTTGCGCGAGAGGGTTGGGAGTTTATCCGCTTCATCAATCCGGGTGATCTGCGTGTCGCTGCGAAAACCTGCGGCGGCAGTGCCTGTCACGACATCGAGTCGAAGAATGTTGCACGCAGCATGATGACGCACGGCGCGATGCTGTGGGGCGCTGCGCTCTACAACAACGGCAGCTTCCCGTTCAAGGATGCTCGTTTTGGCGAAAGCTACAGCGAAAAAGGGGCACCGCAAGGCTTGATGCAGACGCCGAAACCTACGTCTGAAGACGGGCGCGCCAAGGGTCTGCTCGAATTTCTCGATCCCATCCCGCGCTGGGAGATTTCGCAACCCGGCAATGTTCTGCGTGTTTTTGAGCGCGGAGGAAAGCGGCGTTTGGAGGTTGGGTTGCCGGACAAGGACGAAGATCCGGGCAAACCGGATAAGGGACTAAGCGCGCGTGGTTTTGGTAGTGCGCAACGCACCGATCCTGTGTTTCTCGGATTGCAGAAAACGCGCCTCCACGATCCCACGCTGAACTTCCTCGGAAGCAACGATCATCCGGGAGACTTTCGTTCGTCGGGATGTTCCGCCTGCCACGTCATCTATGCAAACGATCGCGATCCTTCACATTCAGCCGCTTATCACGTCGCCGGAAACCTGGGCCATTCGGAAACCAGCGATCCAAATATTCCGAAGAACGAATCGGGTCATCCCATCAAACATCAGTTCACCAGCCAAATTCCTACGTCGCAATGCATGGTTTGTCATATGCATCCGGGCACAAACATGGTGGCCAGTTATCTCGGCCTGACCTGGTGGGACAACGAGAGCGATGGAGAGAAGATGTACCCGAAGCAGCAACACAATCCGCCGCCGGACGAGGAGCGAGAAAAGCTTCAGCGCAATCCGGAGGCAGCCAGCGTGCGCGGGCTGTGGTCCGAGCTTGAGTTTCTCGCCAAGACTGGATCGCCTGAATTCAATGCCGGGTTGAAAACCACGCAGTTTGGCGATTTTCATAGTCACGGTTGGTTGTTTCGCAAAGTCTTCAAGCGCGATCGGAAAGGAAACTTATTAGACGCCCGGGGCAATCTCGTCTCGCCTGAGGATCCGGAAAAATTCAAAAAGACTGTTCATCTAAACGATATTCACCTCGAGAAGGGAATGCATTGCGTCGATTGCCACTTCCGCCAGGATGCACATGGTGATGGCAATCTTTATAACGAGCCGCGCGCAGCTATCGAAATCACGTGCGAAGACTGTCATGGCTCGATTCGCAGCCGCGCGAACTTGTTCACTTCTGGTCCCGCTGCGGCAGTCGCGACAGGAGCAGCCGCCGAGCGGCGGAAATCACAAAGTCAACCCTTGGTCGGACAGGATCTGACGCGACTGCGTGTGCGCGATGAAACGGGCGCGAAGATTCCCCTTTTTCAAAAGATTGCGCGCGACCGAAAGAAGCAAGACGAAACCGGGAAAGACGTCGAGCTGAAAACCGGCGACATCATTCAAAATTCTATGGTCGTGCCCGGGCGCTGGTGGCGTGTGATGCAAACCCTCGACACGATCACGCCGGGAACACGCGACTACAGTGAAAGGTCGCGCTACTCGAAAACGATTCGCAAAGACAACGCAAGCTGGGGTGATGTGCCGAAGAACGATGGTGAACTGGCGCACCGCGACTCGGAGATGACCTGTGTCGCCTGCCATTCATCCTGGGTGACGAGCTGTTTTGGTTGTCACTTGTCAATGCAGGCGAATCGCAAAATGCCTAACCGGCATAATGAGGGGGGCGATTCGCGCAACTTCACTCAATACAACTTTCAGGTTTTGCGCGACGACATTTTCATGCTCGGTCGTGATGGCACCGTCACCGGCAATCGTGTTGCTCCCGTGCGTTCCTCTTCGGCGGTGCTGGTCAGCTCGCAAAATCAAAATCGCGAATGGATCTATTCGCAGCAACAGACCACCTCCGCGGAAGGATTTGCCGGTCAGGCTTTCAATACACATGTGCCGCATACGGTGCGGGCGACCGAAACGAAAGCCTGCACCGACTGCCACGTTTCGGTAAAGAACGACAATAACGCGTGGCTGGCACAACTACTTTTGCAAGGCACAAACTTCGTCAATTTCATGGGTCGCTACGTGTATGTGGCGGCGGACGATGCTCTCGAAGTAGTCGTTGCGACCGAGCACAGCGAACCCCAGGCGGTTTTAGGCAGTTCGCTGCATAAGATTGCCTATCCTGACAACTACGAAAAGTTCGTTAAAGACGGCAGCGAACTGAAAAGTGCATACGAGCACGTGGGCAATCCGCGCGTACTGCAGGTGCAATTGCGCGGCGAGTATGCCTACGTGGCTGCCGGGGAAGGAGGTCTGCGGGTTTACGACGTCGCGCAGATCGATCAGAAAGGATTTTCGGAACGGATCACCACCGCACCTGTTTCGCGGCTCGGGCAAAAATTTTGGGTCAAGACGAAATATGCAACGGCGGTTGCCGCGCCGACGACATTAGCCGTCGATCCAGCTCGCTGGCGAATGAAAAGTGATGGAACCATGATCGATCCGGTAAGCGCAGCCAGGCTGACCGGCGCCGCTCGCAAGCAACTCTTGAATGAAGAGCAACCTATCCATCCGCTCTACGCATATCTATACGTCGTGGATAAGTATGAGGGACTGATCCTGGTCAACGCCGCGACCCTACTCGACGGAGATCCGCTGAACAATTATTTGAAACGGTCACTGGACCCATCGAAGTATTTGAACGGCGCCTTCAATCCCGGCGGGGCGCTCAATGATGCGAACAACATTACGATCGCCGGGCACTATGCTTACGTCACCACGATGCACGGACTCGTCATCATCGACATTGACGATCCTTTGAATCCTCGAATCGCCCAGCAGATTCGCGCGCCAGAACTTCGTAATCCGCGCGCGATCGCGATTCAGTTTCGCTACGGCTTCATCGTTGATTACGAAGGGTTAAAGGTATTGGATGTGACATCGCCGCCGCAAGCTCATTTGATTGATGGAGCGACCATTCCGCTTGCTGATCCTCATGACATTTATGTCGCTCGAACCTATGCCTACGTCGCCAACGGCAAGGATGGCATTGCGATCATCGATGTGGAGCAACCGGAGAAACCGCGTCTGGATCAGACCTACAATGCCGGCGGCAAGCTAAACGATGTACATCAGGTTAAGGTCGCTATGACGAACGCCAGCCTTTTTGGATATGTTGCCGATGGCCACAATGGTTTGCGAATACTGCAACTGACCTCGCCCGAAACGATGCCCGAATACGCCGGGTTTAGTCCGCGACCAAAGCCATTATTGATTGCGACGTTCAAGACGAAGGGCGAAGCACTGGCGATTTCGAAACCACTCGATCGAGACCGTGCTGTGGATGAAAGCGGAAATCAGATTTCGGTATTTGGCAGACGCGGCGCCCGGCCCTTCAATTTTGACGAGATCCTGCGCATGCTGCGCACGGATGGCGGCAAGGGGGATTGGTTTGCGGTCAATGATGCGCCGTCAAACCCACCGAAAAATTAGCCGCGGATTTACGCGGATAAACGCGGATCAGAACAAGCAACCCAAATTAAAGACTCGCGCAAAGAGAACCGTCGATACCGGTCCGAATTCTGATCCGCGTTTATCTGTGTAAATCCGCGGCTAATATTCCTGGCCTTTACATCATCTGCTGGCGCAGTTTGCGTAGCAACTCTTTGGCGTCTTCAGGTGACAAACTCTCCGGATCGACATTCCGAATTTCCTCAACAACTTTCTGATTGGCAAGATCGAAGAGCGAAGCCTGAGCCACTGCCTTTCTGCGACCGGCACGTCGTGCCGCTGCTTCCAACGCCTCACTCGCCGAAACAGAACCGCGCAACGGTGGCGATACGCTCGTGGAATTTCCGCTTCCACTCGCGCCTGATTGTCCCTGTGCTGCGGCATGTGCCTCGGCAGTTCTGATGGCAGCCTGCGCCGCGATCGCATCCTCTTCGGCAAATACGTCCAACTCATAACGTTCCAGTCGCGCTAGCACCTCACGGGCATTGGCAAGCACCGTGGGAGGCAGACCCGCTAAACGCGCCACCTGGATTCCATACGACTTCGAAGCACGACCTCGTTCGAGCCGGTGCAGAAAAACGACCTCGCCTTCGCGCTCCGCCGCCGTGATTTGGTAGTTCTGGGCGCCGGGTAATCGCTCCGCGAGTTCCGTCAGCTCATGGTAGTGAGTGGCAAAAAGAGTCTTCGCCGCATGCTCGGACGAGTCGTGAAGATATTCGGCAACAGCCCAGGCGATTGAAAGCCCATCGAAGGTCGCCGTGCCGCGGCCAATCTCATCGAGCAACACCAGCGACCGCGGCGTGGAGCTGTGAAGAATCGCGGCCGTCTCAGTCATCTCTACCATGAAGGTCGAACGGCCGCGGGTCAGGTCGTCTGAAGCGCCCACTCGCGTCCAAACGCGATCAAGTAGCGGCAGACGCGCCTTCTCGGCCGGAACGAAGCTGCCCATCTGAGCGAGGATGCAAATGATTGCTGTCTGTCGCAGGACCGTGCTTTTGCCGCCCATGTTTGGACCGGTGATGATCAGGAGCCGGTCAGTTGAGTTGTTGAGGTAGACGCTATTCGGCACAAAAGGATCTTCATGGAAGACTTCGATCACCGGATGTCGCCCCTGCACTATCTCTACCTCGTCGCCGTCGTGGATAGCGGGTTTGACATAGCGTCGCCGGGCGGCCGTTTCTGCCAGCGAGGCAAGTGCGTCGAGAGAAGCCAACGCGCGGGCCGTCGCCTGGATGCGTTTTGTCTCGGCCGCGACTTGCCGGCACACGTCAGAGAAGAGTGCATTTTCAATTTCGATGATTCGATCTTCGGCGCCCAACACTTTCTTTTCCCAGTCACGCAGCTCAGGGGTTGTAAACCGTTCGGCGTTAGTGAGCGTTTGTCTTCGTTCATATTCGGCGGGCACGCGCGCCGCGTTTCCCTTTGAAACCTCTATGAAGTAGCCGAAGACGTTGTTGAACTTGATGCGCAGGTTGTTAATTCCGCTGCGCGTGCGTTCAGTGGCTTCGAGGGTGGCAATAATCTGTTTCGCGTTACGGCTAATCGAGCGCAGCTCATCGAGCTCAACTGAATAACCCTCGCGAATGGTATCGCCGTCACTTATTTTCGCCGGCGGATCATCGCTAATTGCTTTGACCAGCAACGCGCAAATTTCCGGCACTTCGTCGGCGCTTTCAGATAATATCTCCATGAGCGATGACTGCATCGCTGCCAGGTTTTCGCGAATTGCCGGCACCTGATATAGCGAACGCAGGATAGCGTTCAAATCTCGCGGCGACGCCGAACCGAAACTAATGCGTCCGACCAGGCGTTCAAGGTCAGAGACCTCCTTCAGTAATGAACGCAGCTTATCTCTCGTGATCTGCGATGCAAACAGATCCTGAACCGCGGCCAGCCTCGCTTCAACCTCGCCTCGCTTCACACAGGGTCGTAATAACCACGACCGCAGCAAGCGCGCCCCCATCCCTGTGACGGTTTCATCGATAACGCTCAGGAGTGTACGCCCGCTCGCGCCTCCCAAAGATTCAACCAACTCAAGGTTGCGGACGGTTACGTTGTCGAGTACCAAATGGTCCTGTGGCTCGAAATAAACAAGGTCGGTAACGTGCGCCGCCGCGGCCCGTTGTGTCTCCTGCGCATAACGCAGGCACGCGCCGGCCGCACGCACTGCCTCGTCCTTACGCTCAACCCCATAACCTTCAAGCGATCGTGTCCCGAAGTGATTCAGTAACAGTTCCGCGCAGTCTTTCTTCTGCCAGAGCCAGTCTTCCAGCGGAGTGAAGGCAGCGTCGATAAACTGACTATTTTGAGAGTCGCCAGGAGAAGATTTGGGATAAGTATTTGGAGAGGTGGTAGAGGACGACGACGGGCTTGAGTTGGTCGGTTGGTTCTCTGCACTCGCTGCCTCGCCGAGCGGGAGAGGGGCCGTCTGCGGTTTTCCCGAAAGCCCGGCCTTTATTAATGGAGCGAGTGAAACGGGGAATAGGAGCTCTCGCGGCGCATATGACTCGAGGTCGGCGCGGATCTTTTCCCAGGCACTTGGTCCGCTCTCCTGCGTAGCACGAAATTCCCCCGTCGAGATATCAAGAAAGGCTGCGCCGATTGTTTCTCCAAAGCTGCACACAGCAGCGAGAAACACTGCTTCACGGGCGTCGAGAAGTTGCGGATCGATGGGCGTACCCGGGGTTACAACTCTTATCACTTCGCGCCGTACCAGCTTCTTCAGCTTCGAGGCTTCTTCCGTCTGCTCGCAGATTGCAACGCGGTAACCTTTGCGCACCAGGCGCGCAATGTAGCTTGCCGCGGAGTGGTGGGGCACGCCGCACATCGGCACGGGATCGCCACGTTCTTTATGCCGCGCCGTAAGCGTTATCTGTAGTTCGCGAGAGCCGATTACAGCATCATCAAAGAACAGCTCGTAAAAGTCGCCCAGGCGAAAAAAGAGTAGTGTTCCGGGATGCTGCTGCTTCAGCTCCTGATACTGGCGCAGCATAGGCGTTTGAGTGGAAATCATAAAGTGACGGCTAATTTATCCAAATGAAGCGGAAGGCGAAGACTACATCCGGGACTGAGACTTGTGCAAGGCTGTATAACAATCAGATTAACGAAAGGTCTGCAAAGAAACCCGCAAAGGAGTCCTTGTGAACAGCGGTTTTGCTTGAGCGTTGCACATTGCCTGCAAGTGGCGTCTTCGAATCAGAACCGCGAACGGTAGAGGCTGTGTGAAAACTGGCAGTACGCCGAAGGCGTTGAATAATTCCAGCCCAGGGTAACAACCGGGTGCAAGCAGCTGAGCTCGGCTCAGCTCGTCTCTTCGAAGAATAGTCGCGGCCGCAATTTCCCCAGTTGATTCCGAGGGACCCGTCGCCACCGCTCCCGGTTCTGATGTGAACCTTAACCGCCACACTTCAGTGTCATAGGAAACTGTGTTAATTTTCAACTCCAAAGTCTTATCGGACACCGACAACAGCATTGATCCAGTTTCGCGAGCTTCATAGTGGCAAACAATCCCCTGATATCAGAAAATTCAATCAACGTCCTGCTGACTCGCTCTCTCGAAGAGCACCTATCTGCAATGCAAGCAGTGCTCGACTCCAGACTCACCGAGATTGCCACATCCGGCCGCGTCATCTGCGAAGCGCTTCGCGCCGGCAATAAGATTCTTCTTTGCGGAAATGGTGGCAGCGCTGCTGATGCTCAGCACATTGCGGCCGAGCTGGTCGGCCGTTATGAACAACAAAGGCGGGCCTTCCCTGCCATCTCCCTTACCACCGACACTTCAGCACTTACCGCCCTAAGCAATGACTACGGCTACGAGGAGGTCTTTACGCGTCAAGTGCAGGCTTTGGCCGTAGCGGGCGATGTTTTGATTGCAATCAGCAGCAGCGGGAAATCTCCGAACGTGATCAGAGCAGCGGAAACGGCGCGGGCAATTGGCTGCAAGATTATTGCGTTGACGGGCTGTTCCGGCGAACCATTGGCGTCGCATTGTGATCTATCCGTAATTATTCCTTCGGAGCGGACTTCAAGAGTCCAGGAGGCGCATATCACTGTTGGCCACCTTTGGTGCGAAATGGTCGACGTGATGTTTGCTGGCGGGTAATCGCAGCCTGAAAGCTGAACTCTAAACCGGTAGTGGGTCAGTTTGAAATTCTCATTGGCACCTGACTTCAGAGACTGTATAAAAACTCGGCTGTCTTCACGTTCTCTTTGCCGCGACTGTGCGATGTACAAAAAGTAATTCAACAGTCCGCGAAGCTGGAGACGCCCTTTTTGTGCAAAGCCCCCGTTGGTACATCAGAAAGGAGGCGTATTAAATAGATTTCACACAAGCTCTTCAGTCAGGTGGTCACAGGTGGCTCTCTATTCCTAACCGTTTTAACGGCTTCACTGGTAAACCGTTAAAACAGTTAGTCTGACATCGGCCCGATAGATCACCGCACTCAAGTGCATCAGTGTTAATGAGAATTTCAAACGGACTCACTACCTCTAAACCAAATTACTTGACATAGATTATCGATGCATTTAGGCTCTGGGGCGCATTCAATCAGGCAATTAGTATGCTTCGGTGATTTCCCAGAAGTCAGCCCACTTAACAACTTGTATTGAAAACCAGGAAGCCGTTGTGCGTGGCTGCACGCCGAAACTAGCTTTGCACCAATTTGTTCACTTAAGTTTGCCGCCCTGCGACGCACGGGGGCCCCAAGAACTTCGAGAGCAAGATCTCGCCGCAATATCTCTCTGAGACAATTAATGTTCCCCCAAAAAAGCCAAGTCATCACCAAGGTCGATCCAAAAACCTACCCTTTAGGTGAGAAGATCGAACAGTCCGCCGATGGCCCAACGATAGCGCTGGTGGCTTTAAGTCATACGCCCGTGGAGCGACGTCTGTATGCCGCGATGTTGGCAGCGATGAATCAGCGAACTGACCAGTCGATGATTCAATCGGATGTTTTCACTGTGCGAACTCTGATGGAACTGACCGGTATCGTTAGCTTGAGCACAATCAGAAGGGGACTCGAAGGCCTGGTAGCTAAGTTTAGTATCGATCGCGAAGGTCGATCTAACGGTAATGGAGCTCGCGATCACACTGCTGTCTATCGCGTCTTCACTCCTGAGCAAGTTATCGCCCGGCGTGAGGCGAGGGGGATCAAATCGTATGCGAAGGGAATTGAGAGCAGCGCGGCCGATCGTTCCTTTGAGCGAGTTATCCAGAGAATTGTGGACAATAAAAACCTGAGCCGCCGCGAAGCGCAGGTGGCGTTGTGTTGCGTTGAGGGATTGACTAACGCGGAGATTGGTTTGCGCTTATCGGTGAGTGAGCAAACGGTGAAATTCCATCTCCGTCACATCTTCATCAAGTTTGGCGTAAAACGACGCGCCGAGTTGATCTCGCGCCTATTGCTGTGACTTTGCAGTGCGCTGACCAGTCAGCGCTTTGGTCGGTCGCGACCTGTCGCGGCCACGGTTCGCTTGAATTTAGGGTAAGACCACGGCGTCAAGCCGCCGAAGGACAAAGCGGTGACAAGTCACCGCACTGCAAATTGAAAACCTGATGCCGCCTCGCATGAGAGGTTTCCCTTCGGGGTACCGTGTGTTTGCGATTTCACATTCGTAGGTCAGTGTGAAATTAATTAAACACGTAAGGGCACCAGTGTCTCTAGTCCTCGCACGAAAAACAATGAGCACAAACAAAGACAAGAAAAAAAAGAAGAAGAAGAAAACGGCTCTCGTAATTTGCCGGGATCGCAAAGAGTTTTGGACAACCCAGGCGCAGTTTTGGCAATGGGTAAGGGAGGGTGTTGTGACCAAGACGCACGACAGCCCCTTAACCGGCACATTCAACCGAGAGCATGAAGAGTTACTAGTTCTTTTGAGCAACACCGTCTTAAACCTGGCCCACCCTAATCATATGCGCGAAGCATTGATGTCCCGCAGAGTTGGGCTGGCGAGAAAGTGAATGAATTCCTATGAGAAGACGCAATATGGTTAGTGGCCCGGTGAAGAGTGAAAGGTGAAAAGCCACAGTGATAACCTATCTTAAACCAGCCTTCCGCTTTAGGCTTCACAACCGAAAGGAAGGATGCGAAATGAGACCCCATGAGAGATTAGAAGTCTGGGAGCGCGCAATCGATTTCGTGGTCTAAATCTACAAAATGACGGAGTCTTTTCCTCGAGAGGAGAAGTTTGGATTGACTTCGCAAATACGGCGAGCAGCGGTTTCAGTAACCGCGAATATTGCTGAAGGCGCAGCGCGACAGTCGGCAAAAGAATTCAGTTATTTCTTGTCTAATGCGCAAGGTTCTGTAAGCGAACTAGCAACAGAAATACTTATCGCTCGCCGATTGGGTTATGTGAACGAGCAAACCTATCAGCTAGACAACGATGAACTAACGAGCATCGGTCGAATGATTCTCGGTCTAGCTCGGAGCGTTAAGCGACGTGGCGCTTAGTGGATTTACTGTTACTTTTCACCTTTCACTCTTCACTCTTTACCGGAGACAGAATGAGGATACTCGTAACCGGCGGTGCTGGTTTTATTGGCTCGCATCTGTGTGAACGTCTGCTGGCGGACGGCCACGATGTTCTGTGTTTGGACAACCTCTTCACCGGACGTCGCGTGAATATTGAGAAGCTGTTGGACGATCACCGCTTCGAACTGATTCGGCATGATGTGATTGAACCGATCCTCCTGGAGGTGGATCAGATTTATAACCTCGCCTGTCCCGCCTCACCGATTCACTACCAATACAACCCGGTTAAGACGGTAAAGACCAGCGTGATGGGCATGATAAACATGCTCGGCCTAGCCAAGCGCGTTCGTGCGCGAATACTGCAGGCATCCACTTCCGAGGTTTATGGCGATCCTTTAGTCCATCCGCAGCCTGAGGAGTATTGGGGTAATGTCAATCCGATCGGCCTACGCTCGTGCTACGACGAAGGGAAACGCATTGCGGAGACGTTGATGATGGATTATCACCGTCAGAACCATGTTGACACGCGCATTGCGCGGATATTCAACACCTATGGTCCGCGCATGCTCGAAAACGATGGCCGCGTCGTTTCGAATTTTATTGTGCAGGCATTGCGCGCCGAGCCTCTTACTCTTTACGGCAAGGGAGACCAAACGCGCTCGTTTTGCTATGTCGATGATCTGGTTGAGGCATTGATCAGACTAATGAATGTGGCTGACGTGCATGAGCCGGTTAACCTTGGTAACCCGGGCGAGTTTACGATCAAAGAACTGGCGGAGGAGGTAGTAAGAGTTTGCGAATCGAGTTCAGGAGTGAAATACCTGCCGCTGCCACAAGACGATCCGAAACAACGCAAGCCTGACATCTCGCGCGCCCAGACGCTGCTCGACTGGAATCCAACCATCACGTTGCAGGAAGGTCTCAAGAAGACGGTTGCGTATTTTAAAGACAAAGTAATGAGTGATGAGTGATGAGTGATGAGTAATGAGTGATGAGTAAGGATAATCCGCTGAACACTCCGCTGAAACAGACTCTAAAGGAGGAGTTATGGCTAATAGGATTGAACGGTTTGAGGATTTCATTGCATGGCAAAAGGCGCGAAAACTTACAGCGGATATTTACAGAATTACGAGTGAGGGGAACTTTGCTCGAGACTTCGGCCTGAAGGATCAAATCAGGCGGGCCGCAGTTTCCAGCATGTCGAACCTGGCCGAAGGATTCGAACGGGGTCGCCCGGCAGAGTTTCACCAGTTTCTTTCCGTAGCTAAAGGATCGTGTGCTGAACTTCGGACACAGTTATACGTGGCTCTGGACGTGGGATATCTAAAGCTATCAACCTTCAACGTTCTCATGGCAGAAGCTACTGAGGTGGGACAAATACTCGGTGGACTTCGGCGCTCAGTTGAGCGAAGACGTGAGTCGCTTCGCCAGTGAAAACGTAACCAGCTGAGACACTCATCACTCATCACTCATCACTCATTACTCATCACTATTTGCTCATGAAGATCCTCCTACTCAACCAGTGCTTCTATCCTGATGTGGTGGCGACTGCCCAACAGCTCACCGATCTGGCAGTCGGGCTTGCCAATGAAGGGCATGACGTCACGGTAATCGCGAGCGATCGCGGCTATGATGATCCATCCCAAAGATTTCCTCGCCGCGAGACCTGGAATGGTCTCAAGATCATTCGCATCTCATCATTGACTCTCGGAAAACAAACCAGATGGCGCCGGGCCGCAACCTTTGCGACCTTTCTGGTCAACTGCGCCTTGAGACTATTGGTAAGCCCGCGTTACGACGTGGTGGTGGCCTTAACTTCGCCACCACTAATCTCCTTTCTCGGCTCTTTGTTCGTCCGATTGAAGGGTGGCAAGTTTTTCTTCTGGGTAATGGATCTGAATCCGGATGAAGCGATAGCGGCTGGTTGGCTGAAAGCAGATTCGTTGCCCGCGAGAATTCTCAGCTACCTATTGCGTTACAGTTTGCTGCAGGCCGAACGGGTAATAGTGCTGGATCGATTTATGCAGTGCCGGATCATCGAAAAAAGGTTCCTGAAGAGCGAATAACGGTCTTGCCTCCGTGGGCCCAGGACGACACTGTCAGGTTTGACCAGCGAGGGAGAGAAGAATTTCGCCGGCAACATAAGCTGGAAGAAAGTTTTGTGGTGATGTATGCGGGCAATCACAGTCCCTGCCACCCACTGAATAGTTTAGTTGAGGCTGCGCGTTGTTTGTCTGGTCGCAAGGAAATAGTTTTCTGTTTTGTTGGCGGAGGCAGTGAGCAAGGGAAGGTGCAAGAGTTTGCAGCACTACATAAACTGGAAAATATACGTTGTCTTCCCTATC
>DASWDX010000194.1:0-5385 GCA_036395055.1 Pyrinomonadaceae bacterium
CTCTGGTCATTGATGCTGTTCCCCCCGCTACTCGTTCCGCCGACTGAAGGAAGGTTCGATACCTGGTATCGGGTTAGTGCCTTTGCTGCCTCTGGTCTCTGTGCGTGCGCCGGCGTTAGAACAGCTCCGCAGCAAACAGCAGCCAAAACTATTAAAAGATTTTGGCTAGTTCCTTTGGTTATGAATTGTGTTGTCATATTCGTCTCCTTTGTTGAATTTTCATGACGACACTTTAGGGACTGACCAGATGTCATTGCCATAGCCACTTCGCAAATTTGGTACGGGCCATTTCAGTTTTAAATGTCCGGCTGACGAACCAGCAGATCCAAAACAGTGGAACGATCTACCCGCGGCACGTCAAAGAGCGCCTGGCCGAAGATAGCGGATTGCCGAAGTTAATTAATTTAATTTTGAATTAAGCGCCGCCGCGAACTTGCTAAGTCCTTCGCGGATTTGTGCGCGCGACCAAGCGGCGAATCCGAAAGTGAGTGCGGGCTCCGGCTCTGCTTTCATGTAGCAGGACGACAACGGCGACGGCCTGATACCAATCTCAGTGCAGACGCGCGTAATCAACGGCATCTGTTCTTTCTGTCGCACCCAGGCGACGAAATGTAGTCCAGCTTCCGGAACTTCTAGCCTAAAGTACTTACTCAAAAAATTGTTGAATTGTTCGATAAAGAATTCTCTTCGGTCCGAATATAATTTTCTCATCCGCTTTATGTGGCTCAGGAAAAATCCCTCGGTTAGGAATCGAGCGAGCGTCGCCTGATCGATGGCGGGGGAATGTTGATCCATTACGGCCCGAATCTTGATCATTGGTTCGACCAATTGCTCCGGCGCCAGGATATAACCCAGCCGCAAGGATGGATAAAGTATCTTGCTCATTGTGCCTGAGTAAATGACACGACCCACATTATCGAGGCCCTGCAAACACGGGAGTGGGGGACCGGTATAACGAAATTCTGAATTGTGATCGTCCTCGAAAATGTAAGCGTCGCAGGTCCGCGCAAAATCGATCAACGCCGTCCTCCGCGCGAGACTCATCGTCATCCCGAGCGGAAATTGATGCGAAGGGGTCACGTAAATTATTTTGGGCGAGCGTTGTTTCGACGGCCGCCCGATCGTGATCCCTTCCCGATCAATAGGTCTTGGGACAACAGTTGCCCCCGCAAACCCTAAGATGCGGCGGGCCTGGTAAAATCCCGGGTCTTCGATCCAAGCCACCTCACCCCTATTCACGAGCGCCATTGCACTGATCATCATTGCCTGCTGCGTTCCAGCGGTGATGATGATCTGGTCGGGATGACAGCGCGCGCCTCTGTGATCACACAAATATGTTGCAAGCGCCTTGCGCAGGTCGGGATCGCCACGGCTTGACGCGTACTGGAGCAGATGCGCTCCCTTCCTCGCGAGAACTTGTGCTCGGAGTCGTTCCCAAATTGCGATGGGAAATTCATCGAGAGCCGCCACAGCTGGGACAAAGGTGACCCCGGGCGGCCCGGCGATTCCAAAGTCGAACTGTTTTCCCGCTCGGTGATCTGGAATACCTCGTACACGATCAGAGAGACGAGGCGCGCGTTCTATCGGTGCTGCTGCTATTGGCGCCTGTGCGCTCAGAAAGGTTTCGGGCAATGGCTCGGCTACGAAGGTGCCCGATCCAACCCTCGACCGAAGATAACCTTCTGAATGAAGCCTCGAGAAAGCGACGTTTACAGTGAATCGCGACACTCCTAAGTCGACAGCCAGTTCACGGGAGGAGGGGAGTCGCGAAGAGTTGTTGTTGAAGCTTGCGGAAATCAACTCATCACGAATCTGGCGGTACAGTTGTTCATGAAGCGGTTCATTCGCAGTGTGATCCAGGCGGATCATTTCGAATGCCATGATGGAATGGCGACGGCGCTGTTTCTTACTTGTCTTTTTATCTGCAACTCGTTTCACGATTCGACCTGTGCTCATTAAGCTAACTGTTGATGAGCGCAAGCTTCCGTTGAAGTGGTATGGCCATTTCGCTCTAAGTGGACCGTTGACACTTTAGCACAAGATCAGCAGCTTTTGGAATGCACACTCAGACTCCCTGCAGCGATCATATCAAGACGAAAGGCCTGATCTATTTTGCTCGGATGCTGGACAAGATCCGGCTAAAAGCCCGAGGTGAATTGCCGTCGGACTATTTTACCGGTGTGGATGAAGATCCGACGATGTTCGATGCTCGTTGTACGAGATTTCTCGGCGTGAATTACGATGATCTTGTGGAGCGAACGTTGAAAGGCGGATCAGACGAGGAGATTCTCGAATGGTGCTTTGAGCGTGGCCGGCGGCCTAACGAAGAGGAAATTGCGACCTGGAATGCATTTCTCACCAAACGCGGCTGGCGAGATGAAGCGAGCGCAGATCTTCGAGCAGCCAAAGAGCGATCAGGTTTCGGTAATCGCGACGACATTCAAACGTGGATTGACCTCCACGACGCTGAGGAAGGAAGAAAACCAGCGACAGTATTCGCGTCGTAGGCGGAGACGACGATTTTCGTAATGCGCCCCTTGGCCCTTACACTGGGAATACTTGTGATGATTGGAGCGACAAATCAGACCCTATCGTCGGCCGATGATGAAAAGGCAGTGGCTGCACTGGACACCGAATATCAGTTGGCAGTGAAGAAGAACGATGCAGCCACGATGGCTCGCATCTTGGCTGATAACTTTGTGTTAGTCACAGGCCTTGGCAAAACCTACACAAAATCTGATTTGCTGGAGGAAACGCGCAGTGGGCGCGTGGTCTATGAGCGTCAGGAGGATAGCAACCAGAAAGTGCGTGTTTGGGGCGATACAGCAGTGGTAACTGCTTTGTTGTCGGCGAAGGGAACGGATAGCGGCAAAGCGTTCGATTATAAACTTTGGTTTAGCGACACATACGTCCGCACGCCTAGCGGATGGCGCTATGTATTTGCCCAGGCTTCGACACGCCTGCCGAACGCGCCTTGAGGTGAATAGGTCGAAGTTAGGCCAATGAACGCATTCACGGTCGTCACCAGCAAGAGTTAGAACGACTGTTCTGAAGTCACTCGCTCATTCGTTGCACTATTGAACGAACGAAAAACGAATAACCAAGACACAAACAAATATGACCAAGATAACCACGCCTTTCACCGGCGGATGCGCTTGCCGCGCGATTCGCTACGAATCCACAGCGGAACCGGTTTTGATGGTGCACTGTCACTGTCGAGATTGCCAGCGATCCAGCGGCGGCCCATTCTCGTCGTTCGTCATCGTCCCGACGGAAGCTTTCAAGCTCTCGCAAGGCTCGCTCCGCATTTATGATTCAGCGAGTCATGCGGGTGGCAAGACTCATCGAGGCTTTTGTGCTGACTGCGGTTCGCCGATCATGGCCCAGTCCGCAGTAAACCGTGACGTCGCGGCAATCCGGACTGCGAGCCTGGATGATCCCAGTTGGTTCAAACCGCAAATGGATGTTTGGGCATCAGATGCGCACCTGTGGGATCAGATGAACCCCGCGTTGCCAAAGTTTGAAAAGTATCCAACGCAGGCGTAGCCGCGCTGGCCGCGAGCAGGCTCAGCGGAAAGAATCTGAATTAACTCGAAAGGGATCAACGCACTTGTAAATGGAGCGAACCACGACATGGAAGGTAACAACCTTCGCGGGCCTTTTTCTTTTGGCTCTGGTAACAGGAGTTTTTTGGGGAACGTGGTTTACGCTTACGCGGTCGATTGAAACATTCTCTGCCGACGAGTTCATTCACATTGGACAGACGATCATAAGAAACGTGGCGTGGCCCATGAGGATACTCATGCCTGCTTGTATCTTAGTTATGATTTTGGCGGCTTTGCTTGTTCCTGAAAAGAGATCGGCAGCTTTCTACCTTACCGTGGTAGCCTGTTTGCTCATTGTAATTGCGTTGCTCATCACGCTTTTGGTGTAAGTGCCGATCGACAACCAAATCAAGACCTGGACTGCTGAAACAATTCCTGCCGATTGGACTACATTCCGCGCGCGCTGGCAGGTTTTTCACACTGCGCGAACATTTTTATCGTTAGCAAGCCTGGCCAGTTTGATCCTCGCGGTGTTGTCTTCGACAAAGGAAAAGTACGTTTGATTAGAAAACAATATGAAGATCCTAACATTCGTTGCTCTATTGGTTGCCTTCATCTGTCGACTTTCATTCGCGCAAACGCCCGCTGAAAAAGAAGTGCTCCAGTTCGAACGCGATGCGTGCAAAGCGTTTCTTGATGCGGACCCCGCCGCGCTCGAGCGCGTGCTGACCAGTGACTTCACGCTGACGCTTTCCAATGGCGAGGTGAGCACACGCGCGGATGAGATCAACGAGCTGCACAGCGGCAAAGTGCAATACGACGTGTTCGAAAACTACGACATGATCGCGCGACTATACGGAGACAACATGGCGGTTGTTCTAGGAAAAACGCGCGTAAAAGGAACAACAGAGGGGAAGCCATTCGATCGCGTCGTGCAGTTCACGGACACGCTGATTAAGCACGAGGGGCGGTGGCAGCTTGCCGCCGGGCATGTTTCGCGCCTGGAAAAATAAAACCTGGTCCTAAAGCAGAACTTCGTAAATTCGTGATTCCGCGCGAAAACAAAATGCCGGATGTCGATCTTGCGAATCGTTATCCGGCATTGCAGTCGATGTGCAGCAAAGACTGAATTGTGCGTTACCGTCGTTTTCTTTGAGCTCTGGTTTCTTTCGATCCCAGAGTCTTAAACGGCATGTCCGTTGGATGATCAATTGATTCACCCAAGGGATTTAGCCGTCGACCTATGCTGACTCGCAAGTTTCGTCATTCCTTCGTCATTCGACATTCAGGAAATTCGTCATTTGCGCCAGCCTTACTCCTTAGAAAGGAGGTGATCCAGCCGCAGGTTCCCCTACGGCTACCTTGTTACGACTTCATCCCAGTTACCGCTCATAGCGTAGGGCACTGCTTCCCTTGCGGGTTAGCACATGCACTTCGGCTACAAGCGACTTCCATGATGTGACGGGCGGTGTGTACAAGGCCCGGGAACGTATTCACGGCGCCGTAGCTGATGCGCCATTACTAGCGATTCCGGCTTCATGAAGTCGAATTGCAGACTTCAATCCGAACTGGGCCCAGTTTTGATAGATTTCCTCCACCTCGCGGTCTCGGATCGTTCTGTACTGGGCATTGTAGTACGTGTGCAGCCCTGGCCGTAAGGGCCATACTGACTTGACGTCGTCCCCACCTTCCTCCCCGTTAGAGCGGGGCAGTCTGAACAGAGTGCTCGAGCCTCTCGGCTCGGTGGCAACAGTTCACAGGGGTTGCGCTCGTTGCGGGACTTAACCCAACATCTCACGACACGAGCTGACGACAGCCATGCAGCACCTGTGCAAATTGT
>DASWDX010000195.1:0-4915 GCA_036395055.1 Pyrinomonadaceae bacterium
CTTCGTGATCAACTGCGTTTGCCAACCCTACAAAGCTGAAATTAGGAGAACAATTCATGAAAACCCTGAAAGCGATCTGCACAGCAGGAATTCTTGCTCTGGCACTTAGTGTTCCAGCGTCTGCTGGTGATGTCCAAACGCCGGGGAGCCCTTGCCCAGTCACTGGAAGCATTAGTACTTCGGATCCGATGCTCGAAACGACAGACGTAGCGCCGGCAACGGAGAGCGACACCAGTTTCTCAGCATTCGCGGACGTTATTTGGGCTCTGGCTTCAATCATCTAGAACAAGCCGACGTCTACCAAGTCCGGATTTCAAATCTGTTCGACGGAGTCACGCGCTGTCTGAGTTTGTGTGCGACCTGCCGGGTCTTATCGTTTCATGCCCGGCAAGGGGGCGACGACAGGGCGCATGCTACCTTCTTATTGCACGTGAAGGCAAGAGCAATGTGTGAATGGCGGACGCTACGCAGATTCGATTGCATGTTTAGAGGCAGAATCGGGATTGAAGCCGGTAGAGCTAATTTGTGTTAGCAGCCACGAGCTTTTGAACCGTCTCCAGCGTGTCTATTTCACTAGGTTTCTTGTCCGGCCGCAACCTAACAATTCTGGGAAAGCGCAGGGCATAACCGCTCTTGTGTCTTTTCGATTCCTGAACCCGATCAAAAGTAACTTCGATCACGATCTCCGGCTTTACCAGGCGCACTCTTCCGTGGGCGAATTCCCTGACTGTGTGGTGCTTGAACCATTCTGTCATCTCCGCTAGCTCCGCATCGGTCAAACCTGAATAAGCCTTGCCGATGTTCAGTAGCTCATCATCTTCCTCCGATCGACGAACAGCGAAGGTGTAGTCGGAAAGCAAATTTCTTCTCTTGCCGTGTCCAACTTCAACTGCGGTGACCACTACATCCAGGGTCGCGATCGCCCGCTTGAGCTTAAGCCACTCGCGCCCCCGTCTTCCCGGTTTGTAGAAAGATGCTGGACTTTTGACCATCAAACCTTCGTTTCCACGAGCCCGCGCGCCATTGAATTCTTCGTCCAGATTTGTAACCTCAGCGAACCGCTTGGCGAAGGAGATTCGAACGATGCCTTCCTGTGGAATCAGCTGCTCAAGCAGTTTACGGCGCTCTTCGAGTGGTTCGTCAGTCAACACGCGTCCGGCGGCGTATAAAAGATCATAGGCCACCAGAACCACAGGAACCTCAGCCAACAAGTCTGCGCCAATCGTTTTTCTTCCGAGTCGCTTTTGCAGTTCACTAAACGGCAGGATTCGCTCATCGCGAGCCGGTACGATTTCTCCGTCGATAATCGCGTCCGTTGCGAGCTCTTTGAGCGGCGCTGCCAGCTCTGGGAAACGGTGAGTAATCTCATCCATGGTGCGCGAGTAAATAGCCACGCGTCCTTCTTTTGTGTGCGCCTGCGCGCGTATTCCGTCAAATTTATCTTCGACAAAGAACTCGGAGGGCATGGTGCGGGCAATGTCTGCCAGATCAGCGGCGGGCGTTGCCAGCATAAATTTAATGGGATGAAACAGACGCATGTCGACGTCTTCCAAGTCGTCCGAGCGGGCGCGCACGGCAGTTTCACCAATGTCGCCTAGAAGCATATTCACTTGCGCTACTCTGCCCAGCGACCGTTCGAAAACCCGCGCAATCGCATCTTCGACGAGTCCTTCTCGGAGTCCAATTCTCAGATCCCCGGCGAGTAGCTTAATCAAATACTTTGCTTCAAGTGGCGTAGCCCGACCGAGAATGGTGGTTAACAACCCGGTCTTATTTTTGATCCCCCGAGTTTCACTCAAGCGCGTGATAATTGATTCGGTTTCAGCGAGGCTAATCGTGGGTTGAAGAAAACGCTTCACCTTGTTAACGGCTTCGTACGCTGCTTCGCCGGCATCTCCGAGACGCACGTAAATAGGACCCAACTCTTCGAAACTGAGCCCAGTGGCTTCGCTCAAAGCGGTGCTGATAATGCTACCTCCAACATTGGTAGTTCGCGCATCGTTTTGAGCAAATTGGTGCCCTGAGAAGTAACGAGCCGCGCGCACCAGGTCGGCATCGTTTAGTTGCTTCAGGTAATTTCCAACGAATGCAGCTTTTTCGAGCTTCTTTGTTGTTGACGCAACTTGCTCGGCGACCTCTGCAAATCGCTGGAGGGAACCGGCCAGGTCGACGGATGAAGAAACTGCCACATCGTTTTCGACCGGAGTTGCCATAGGACGATTTACTTACGCCTTTTTGGATAGCCGCAAAGATTTCCCAAACCTAATTGTAGGTATGAATATCTGCTAAAGGTTGCGTGACAGTCAGGCAGAGTGTCAAGCGAACAAAAGAATCAAAAACGGAATCAAATTAGGCGGCCGGACGAGCAGATTTAGCGGGAGACAAACGCGTGAGGTGGTTGCTGCTTCTGGTTTGTCGGGCCGCGGGTTACAATCTTCCAACTTAGAAGGGCTCTTCTGAAACCCATGGATTTGAAAGGTGCTTTGACAGCGTGGTTTTATTGATCCTCGAGTCGCTCGGCAGCACCGAGTTGCTTTTCATTTTAGTGATGGCGCTGGTCTTTTTCGGTCCGCGCAAGCTGCCTCAACTGAGTCGTTCGTTGGGCAAAAATCTGGCGGAATTCCGAAAGGCCTCTGAAGACTTCAAGCGCACCTGGGAGAAAGAAGTAAATCTTGAGGAGTCGTACGAAGCAGAAGTTGCCACTAATCGCGCCGCCCTGATTGAGAAAAACTCGATACTGGAAAATGAAAAGGCCCTCCCTTTACGGCCGCCAACTGTTGAAGCAGTCACACCAGACCAGGTAATAGCGCGCCGGGCCCCGGCGATAGACGACGTTGCTTCTTACGACCACGACGTTTTGGCATCCGAACGATCAGATCTTGACGGCGTTCCTGAAGAAGCCAAACCCTCACCCAAGCACGATTGGTTATGAGTTAGCTGAACGAAGTAAAAATTGATGTCATCGTTTTTAAGAGCACTCGGAACAGAGAAAGATAAGGCAGAGGAACTCGGGGGCCAGATGTCCTTCCTCGAGCATCTGGACGAGCTCAGAAGCCGACTGATCCGCTCACTCGCCTTTGTATTTCTTGCTGCTACGTTTTGCTGGTTTGTCTCGGATCGCATCTACCGCTTTCTGGCAGTACCGGTCGAGCACGCGCTTGCCGAAGCGCAGAGACGCCAGGTTCCGCTCAATGGATTGACGGGAAACGAAAAGATCTTGCCATTGACGGCCGTTAAGGAAAACGAGGTCGGACGTTACATTTTTCCCGAAGAGACGAAATTCGGCGCCACCGTAATTCCCGCTGGAGTTTCAGTGACAGCGCGTGCCGCGAAAGACTCGCAGGGAGTGTTAGGACTCTTTACGGATGAGCCGTTGTATGCGGGCGCTACCGTCATTCCTAAAGGCGTGCGCCTGCCGGTCGATTTTACGGCATTGCCAAATGCGATTGCGGGTGTCAACGATAAGCTTATTGTCACGAGCGCGATTGAACCGTTTTCTCTTTATGTCAAAGTTTCGCTATACGCGGCCCTCTGTCTGTCCGTGCCATTCCTGTTGTGGCAAATCTGGGCATTTGTTTCACCCGGTCTATACCCGCACGAGCGCGCTTATGTCACCCCTTTCATCGCCCTCTCATCGATCTCATTCGTACTCGGCGCGATTTTCGCCTATAAAATAATCTTTCCGCCGGCGGCGAAATACTTACTGGGATTGGGTCAGGATTTCCGGCTCTTATTAAAGGCCGACGACTACTTCGATTTCATAATCATAGTGATGTTGGGCATGGGAATAGTCTTTCAGATGCCGGCGATTACTTATGTACTTGCGCGAATTGGGCTGGTCACCGCGAAGTTTCTGATAAAGATTTGGAAGACTGCCTTGATAGTAATTCTGATTTCCGCAGCTGTATTGTCGCCCACCAACGATATTCCCAACATGCTCTTGTTTGCCGCGCCCATGATTGCTCTCTATATTGTGTCGATATTTGTCGCCTGGATATTTAGCCGCCCGAGAACCGCGGTTTAACCCGGACTGGGAAGCCCGAAAAGGCAACTTAAGGCCGCATTTGTGGCATCTTGACTGTGTTCCTGGGGAGACCTAGAATCCCGTTTCCGCATTCGAGTCCGACTCATTGCCGTGTTTCGTTTCGGTTCCACATAACGTTAGCATTAGTGCCATCAGGAGTTTAGTAATGTCTCAGAAAGCCGCTCTCCGCGTCGCGATTTTCGTCCTTGTTCTAGCTGGCTCCAGTTTATCCGGCGTCGCGCAAGATCCCCGGCAAAGTCAGCCGGATCCCATGGACAAGCCGCGCAATGTGAAGCCGGAACTCAAGAAGGCTTACAAAGACTGGCTCGAGAAGGACGTCACTTACGTGATTACCGACGAGGAGCGCAAGGCTTTCAAGAAGCTCGCAACCGATGACGAGCGAGAGCGGTTTATCGAAGAATTCTGGCGCCGCCGCGATCCCGATCCGGATACGGATGAGAATGAATTCAAAGAGGAATACTACGAGCGCATCGCCTATGCCAACGAACATTTTGCGTCGGGGATACCAGGTTGGAAATCCGACCGCGGGCGAATCTGGATCATGTATGGCAAGCCTGACGAACGCGAAACGCACCCGATGGGCGGCAATTACGAACGCCCTTCCTACGAAGGTAGTGGTAACACCTCGACCTATCCGTTTGAAACCTGGTTCTATCGTTATCTTCCGGGCGTAGGATCCGGGGTGGAAATTGAGTTTGTCGACCCTACCGGCAGCGGCGAGTATCGCATCGCTCGCAATCCCAACGAAAAAGACGCGCTCTTGAACGTCCCGGGAGCTGGCTTAACGCTCTCAGAACAACTGGGTCTTTCTAATAAGGGCGATCGAATTGGCGGTCTCGGTAGTATTGGGAATAGCAACTATCAGCGTGA
>DASWDX010000196.1:0-3716 GCA_036395055.1 Pyrinomonadaceae bacterium
TCGTAGTTCGGTCATGGCTACACCTCCAGATAGAAATTGGATCTTTCATCAGGAAGTGTAGGCCTGCGGGACTTGCGATTGAGAATGATCGGGTTACTTAGCGAAGTTGCTTTTACCTGCGCGCAGCGCTTAGTTCAACAACTCATTGAACCGGAGCGCGAATAGCATTGCTTTCATGCGCGCGGCTGGGATGATTTCGAGGTTGTGTGCGCGCCCGGTTAATTCGGACGTTGGGCGGCACAAGGGCGAGCGCTCGGCAAGCGGGGAAGAGGTCAGTGAAAAACACGCGCATCATCGTCACTCACTACGGCGGGCCCGATGCACTTCGGGTGGTTGAAGAAGAGTACCCCGAGCCGAAGGATGGCGAGGTGCGGGTGAGAGTGCTGGCCGCAGGCGTCTCCTTGCCAGACATAATGGCGCGCGAGGGCGTTCATCCCGAAACGCCTGCGCTGCCTTTCACGCCGGGGTGGGATCTGATTGGTGTGGTGGATCGGCTCGGCGACGGTGTCTCTGGAACCGAACCAGGCCAGATAGTTGCCGCGCTGCCGATCAGCGGTGCGTACGCGGAGTTCGTCTGCCTGCCGCAACGTGAACTGGTTCCGGTGCCATCCGGGTTGGATACCGGCGAGGCTGTCAGTCTCGTGCTGAACTACGTCACCGCGTACCAGATGCTGCATCGTTCGGCTCACGTCACATCAGGCCAGCGCGTGTTGATTCACGGCGCGGCAGGTGGGGTCGGCACGGCGCTCTTGCAGCTGGGGCGCCTCGCCAGGCTGGAGATGTACGGTACCTGTTCACCGCGAAGTGCGCCGGCCGTTTCCGACCTGGGCGCTATCCCGATTGATTATCAGCAACAGGACTTCGTGAAAGAAATTCACCGCCTCACGAGCGAGGGTGTTGACGTTGTCTTTGACGGCATAGGTGGCACGCATATATGGCGTTCCCGCAAGGCTCTGCGTTCTGGCGGGATGGTAGTGGCCTATGGCCTTACTTCCTCTCTAAGTGGAGGACGATTGGCTTCAGGTCGTTCAGGTGGTCGTCATCGCTTTCGTGGAATCGTCATCTTCGGGTTGTACATCGCTGGCGGCTGGCTTTTCCCGGGCCGGAAACGGGTGGTTCCCTACAGCATCCAGTGGCTTAAACGCCTGAGACCGGCATTGTTTCGTCAGGATTTGATCGCCCTGTTTGAACTTCTTCAAAAGCAAAAGATCAAGCCGCTCATCGCCCAGCGATTTCCTCTTGCCGAGGCCAGACACGCGCACGAGTTGCTCGGGAAGGGAGGCGTGACAGGCAAGATCGTGCTCGTGCGCAACGGGTCATCGCTTGGGTCAGGAGCGGCGTAACAACGGCATGCAGATGACGGCGCTTCGCTCCGCCGCTCATGCCGAGCGTTATGCTTCTTAGATTATTCTCGGAGTTGAATTGAACGATTCTATTCTAGCCCGCTGAAGTTTGCTGTCGATTTCAGCGAGGGGTGAAGAGCATGCACAAATTGCCGGTATTAGGCCATTCCATGGAGTCGCAACAATGGGAAAAGAATTGATTGCCAGATTCACACCGTTTCTAATGCTCACGAACGTCGCGATCGTCTTAAGTTGTGCGCCTTCCGCAGCGGGTCAAACTGTCAAAGCAACAGTGGTCTCGACCACGCTTGAAGCAACGACGTTCCCGCAGTGGTCGCAAGACCTTGGATACCATAGAAATCAGCTTTATCCGCTGATTCTTGACGCCTTAGGTCTTCCATTTGTGGAGGTGGATATTTCCGATGTCAAACTGTCGCTCATGCTCGATTCGGGAACAGCCAGAGGCTTTGTGATTACGAACCATGCACCTTCGGTTCCGCATCGCGTCGAGGAACGCACGGAAGAACTCAACGCGGACGGCAGTCACCGTGGCGAGTCGTTTCGAATTCGCGTCGAGAGGATATCTGTCCTTGGGAAAGTCTTCAGAAATGTCGCGGGAAGCCTGTCCGATTGGCGTATGTTCTCCTCCGAACCCTTCAATGGAACCGTGGGGCTCGACTTCTTCCTGGATCGCCGGCTGGCGAGAAGTTTATCGAGCGCATAAACAAGGACACCTTGCCACCGGCGGCCGACCAGTTACCAAGCCGCCAACTGGACCTATCTGGGCGAGACGCGCGGGCGTAGTCGGATGGACCAGCACCACGAAGCTCACGGGCGCGCGGTGAAGCGCATCTACATCTACCCGTTGTGCCGCGATGTGCAGCACCGACTCGCACAAGACTCCGCGCCGCGCTGGATCCCCGATTGGCAGATCATCGCGCGGTACTCCAGTCCGGTGGGCAAGCCACCCGAACGGCCACTCCGACAACTACCCGCACCTACCGACAGCGACCTCCAACTCACGGACTTGTTGCGTCAACTTGAACAAGAACTCGGTGAAGCCGCCCTGCACGGATTTAAGGACACAAAAGCCATGGAGCGCCTCGTTAGCCCCGAGTTTACTCAGCGAGTGTCGGATGCTCCTGAGCGCAGCCTCCCTCGCGGCCTATGGGGGCAACCGTCCGGCACCTACAAAATCGAGTCGATCGAGGGGCGTCACCATGCCGCCCGCAAGCTCACGGATGATCTTGCGGTCGTCAGTCTGCTACTGACTCAACAAGCCACTTCTGAGGGTCGCGACCGAAGCGGTGATTTCTATGTGGTGGACATCTGGAAGAGGAGTGGTGATCGCTGGCGGATGATCGCCCGTTATTCAAGCCCGATGGGCAAGAAATTCGACCGTTCACTACCGCGGTAAATATCCAATATGAACTCGAATCTATCCGATGAGCCACAAGGTAAGAGTTAGCCTTGAAGAGTTCCTGCGCACCGGAGTCCCCGGGCCGGTCGAGTTCGGCATCACCGGCGATGAAATCCTGGCGGTGTTCGGCGCCCCCGAGACCATCCTCACGCGGCGCAAGAGTCGAAGGCCTACGGGTGAGGTTGGGATTTATTAGAGCAGATGAAGAGTTCTCGCCGCCCGCCGGTCTATACAGTATCTCTCGTGACCTGCGCGCTAAGATGGAGAGGTAGTCGAGTGAACCGCTGCAGCCTGACAACGCCATGCCGCCTAGCGCAACGCAAGCCCCACTCCTAAAGTGAGTTGATCTGGCATGCAGGAGCTAATAGTGTAATGATTGCTTTTGCATAAGAACGTGGAGGTTATGCGATGACGGTTGACATAACAGATCAGGAAAGAGAATTTCTGCTGGAGTTGTTAGATACTAAAAGCACAGCGATGCTTCACGAAATGCACCATACGGACGCACGTGATTACAAAGGGATGCTGAAACAGAGGATGGAACTGCTGGAAAGGTTAAGAGCAAAGTTGAGCTCGTCGCCCTCTTCCACCATGGCAGACTAGCGGTTGTCGAATTCAGGCATGAGACTGGATAGCAAGGCCCGCCTCAAAGGGGCGTGATGTCTACATTGTCGAAGGAACACCTGTCAAAGGTCCAGCGGAGAAATTGCTCTTCGATACGGAAAGCGGACTGCTCGTGCGCTGGGACATGGCGCGCAGAGATCCGCGCCGCGGGAACGTCTTCGTCAAGGTCCACTTAGATGACTACAGGCAGGTCGATGGCGTGAAGGTGCCCTTTAGCGTTCGTTTCGCCTTCGAATCTTTTGATTTCACGATCAAAATAAATGACTTGAAGCACAACGTCTCCATTGACGACGCGGTCTTCAAAAAACCTGGTACCAGATAGTTGGCCG
>DASWDX010000197.1:0-8491 GCA_036395055.1 Pyrinomonadaceae bacterium
TCGTAGTTCGGTCATGGCTACACCTCCAGATAGAAATTGGATCTTTCATCAGGAAGTGTAGGCCTGCGGGACTTGCGATTGAGAATGATCGGGTTACTTAGCGAAGTTGCTTTTACCTGCGCGCAGCGCTTAGTTCAACAAATCGTTGGACGCGAGCGGCGGGAGCGTGTCTCGTAACTTGATTCGTCCGGCGATGCTTGATTGAATTCGCGCCGCCGCGTCAACTCAAACGTTAGGCCGCACGTCGGACGAGGCCCTTGGTCCTTGGCGATCCTTGGCCGTTTCCTATCGTCCATGGGAGGTATCCAAATGACGAACCTGGTAGCATCAAAGGAAGCTCAAACCCTGCTTGACCGTGCCAGCGGCATTGGCGAAGCTGGCGGCAATGCCCGTCTGAAGGCGATCATGCGTGACCTCCTTGAAAGCACCATGTCGCTTATCGAAAAGCATGACATCAGCGAGAGCGAATTCTGGCAGGCGATCAACTATCTGCAGAATGGAGCGCCGGAATTAGGACTCATCGTCCCAGGTGTTGGCATCGAACATTTTCTCGATCTTCATATGGATGCAAAGGATGCGGCTGCAGGCCTGTCGGGTGGCACACCGCGGACGATCGAGGGGCCGCTCTACGTTGCCGGCGCACCGCTTGTCGAAAGCGGCGCAAACCTCACCGATGATGCGGACGAGGGTGAAGTTCTGACCATGTCGGGCGCGGTGCGCGGCCCTGACGGTGAGGCCGTTCCGAACGCGATCCTCCATGTCTGGCATGCCAATTCAAAGGGCTTTTACTCGCATTTTGATCCGACGGGCGAGCAGGCCACATTCAACAACCGCCGCCGCCTCAAGCTCGGCGCCGATGGCCGCTACGCGTTCAGTTCGATCATGCCGCGCGGCTACAGCGTGCCGCCGGGCGGCGCGACCGACGTCCTGATGAAGGCGCTCGGCCGCCATGGCAACCGTCCGGCGCACGTGCATTTCTTCATCGAGGCGCCAGGCTATCGCACGCTGACAACGCAGATCAATTTCGGTGACGACCCGTTTGCGCGCGACGACTTCGCCTTCGGTACGCGCGAAGGTCTGCTGCCGACGCCCGACCGCAGCCGCGGCGATGCGCATATAACCTTCGATTTCGCGCTCGTCAGGGCGCGGTCGAATGCCGACGCCGGCTTCTCGACGCGTCCGCGCGCCTCTGCATGAGCAAGGTTTATGCAACGGGTATGGTCGCGGGAGATCTGGCTCCTGAGGCGGGAAGCGGACATGCGATGGGCTAAATCCAGACTCCTGCTTGCTTCCTTGAACATACTCATGCGAGGGACGCCGCCCAACAAAATCGTTGGACGCGAGCGGCGGGAGCGTGTTTCGCAACTTGCTTAGTCCGGCGAAGGGCGCTTTGATTCGCGCCGCCGCGTCAACTCAACCGTTATGCTGCTTCGCTTTGGAAAGGAAAAGTGCGTATGAAACAGCTTGCTCAAAATCAACGCATATTCATTCTCGCTTCAGTAGTCATCCTGCTTTTGGCAACGACAGCTTTGCCGATGCAAGGTCCTTCTGTCAGACGTGTGCGATTTCCTCCTTGGCGAACGACAGCAGTCTTGAGAGGCTCAATTGTCAATGATGGAATGAATCAATATATTCTTGGCGCTAAGGCGGGTCAGAAAATGACCGTGCATATTGCGTCGCCCAAAAATAGAGCTAAGTTCGATGTTTACTTGCGTGGTGATAGGTCAGTGCTCGCTAGTTCAGGGGCCGAAGATACAATTGATTGGGAAGGTGAGCTGCCTGAATCAGGGGATTATGTTATCAGCGTTTACTCAGTGGGCGGCAATGCCCGATATACGCTCGAAGTGAGTGTCCGGTGAGTCAGTCCTTTTCAGCCAATCGGCAGCATAACAAACCCTTGCAGCTGACGGCGCGATAGCATGTTTCTCAAGTAATCTTGTCCCCTCAGGTTGAATGCTGATCGCGCGCCGCAGCTGAAGGCCAGCGTTCGGTGGCTATCCTAAGTCCACAAGAATGACTTTTAAGTTTGAGGACCGGATCCGACGTCCAAATTAGAGCAAGGATGAAAGATGAAACAACAAACAATATGTCATTGGTTTAAGATTGTGCCGGCGCTCCTGCTCTTATGTCTTAGCGGGGTTGCGCAAAGGCGGCCAGATACAGCCGTAAAGCAGGAGCTTGCCCTAAGAGTCGGCAACGGCATCGTACCGTGGGAGCTCCCTGCATTTAAAGGCGGGGGCGGTTCAGGGGCTAACTTCAGGCGCATCGAGTCATGGAAGCCTTCGAGCAAGGAGGCAACAGTCAGTGACATCGATTTCAAGATTGATCGCGACGGTGACATTGTCATTGTCCATCTATCAGTGAGCTTGGAAAATGACAAGGAAGCGTTGGTTGGCACCTATCGGCTTCGCGAAGGCGAGACGATCCAAACTGAAGCCTTGACGAAGTTTGGCCTGGAGCCATTAGTACTCGAAGTAGTAAAAGCCAAGCCGCCTTTCAAAGATCCGTTACCTCCCATCCCGCCGCAGCTGGAGAACAAAACCAAAGCCATTGAAGTCGTTAGCTTCTATCAGGCAGAGGACCCATCTGAAAGTTTTCAGCTGACACTGCGAAATACCTCCGGTAAGGACATTATGGCGCTTGACCTTTTTATGCCCTCAGCCGATGGCAACGGTGGACAGGGAGGCGGAGCGCGGGGTGACAAGAGCCATCCGGTCATGCTCTCTGGTGGTACTTGGGTCCATTACATTGGGGTTTCGCGCGGCGGCCGGATGACGCCAGAAGGCTTTGTCCCAGACGTTGCGCTCCCGCGAACGCTTATTATTAGAACGGTGGTGTTCAGTGACGGCACTTACGAGGGTCTGGTAGAACCTGCTGCCGAAATGGAAGCACAGCGCAGAGGTCTGGATGTCCAGCGCAGACGCATCCTTCGTCTGCTAGAGGAACCAAAGGAGACAGACGTCAGAGATGGGATCACAAGCTTAAACGATCTGAAGGAACAGGCTTATGCTCTCAGTAAGACTGCCGATGCATCAGTCGCGTCAGAACTGCTAGCTCTCTTCCCATCTCTCGATCAGAAGTCAAAAGGTTGGTTGCTAGAAAGTGTTGAAGGTGGTTTACGATATGGAAAACTAGAGTTGTTGCGTTACATCAAGGATTTTGAGGAGATGCAGCAGCAACCAGGAGATCATATTAGCTTTGCGGAATGGATCAAACAAACCAAAGCAAATTACGAAAAACTGACGAAGACACTCTGAGATGCCGTAATTACTCACGGGAAAACCGGATGTATGAGTCCAGAATCTCCTCGTGCAACCCGCCGCCGAACAAAGCCTTGCAGCTGACGGCGCGACAGCATGCTTCTCAACTCGCCATGGTTAGTGAAGTATATTATTGCTCTAATTAAGTTTCGGCATTTGTTACTCGAAGGATACGGAACGTTTCTCATTACTCACGCGCGCGCGTTTTTGTGTCTCATTGTCTCGGGGTCCCCTAGCTCCCTCCCCTAAATCTCCTCACAAGAAAGGTCGAGTTCCCGGCATGGGGGGCCGCTTTCTCTGTGTGCCAGTAGTGTGCCAACGCAACGAAACAGGCCGGTACTGTGAGGCACTGAGAGATTATAGATTACTTGGAAAGGCGAATGAATAAGCACTAATCGACACTGAGAAAAACGGAAGGAAATAGGGTTTTTAGGACTCTGAATCCGCCTATCGGGGTTCGAATCCCTGCCTCCCAGCCAAACTCTGTCAATGAGTTACTGGCAGCCACTTTGACACCACTTGACTGCCCAGTTTTGTGTGCCAGTTGTGTGCCAAGTCAGCCGATCGGACCAGCACCACGGATGTCCTAATGAACTAACTCGCCTGGATGAGGCTGATTTATCAAGGCAAAAGAAGCCATACTGAACTCAGGCGAACGGAACAGAAGAGAGCGGGAAGGACTCTGAATCAGCGGGTCGCAGGTTCGAGCCCTCCACGGCTCACCATTAAATTACTAAAGGAAAGGCGGCAGGTTGCATGACCTGCCGCTTTTTGTTTGGTGCGCCGGCAGGGCGCTCTTATTAGGGAGTGAAAATCTCCTACGGACCCGACAGGGGGAACCGTTAGCTGAGCGGCAAGAGTGTCCATCGCGAGGTGGAATCTGAAGGAAGCTGTAGGCAAAACGCTGGCCCGACGAACAGAAACCGCATATGAGGCGTGCAAGTTGGATGAGCGAGAGAATGGCTTGGGTGCGTCACAGGTCACGGCAAGGAGAATTAGGTGCTGCGGTCGCAACTGCGCTACCTTCAGCGGACTTCATGAACCACCGTATACGGAACCGTACGTACGGTGGTGTGGGAGGACAGCGGCTAATGACACCACCTCCTACCCAATTGATGACTGTCGGAAGCTGGTGACCACTCAACTTGATCTCAGAATTGAGCGGATCGTCTTTCGCAGAGTGCATCACTTCGTCGACGCGCACTCAGGCTAGAACTTCTTTGGATTGATCCAAGACTCAGTTGACACAAAGAAATGACAATTCGTTGCAACATAATTTAACAATCTCAATCTCAATGTATTACTATAGCGGCCCCCAACTCGACTTAACTCTGCAGCTCAGCAGGTTAAACAAACGTGACAATTTGATTGCGGCAGTCCTTTAGGACACATTGTCGCGCCTTCCTCTGTAGTAGCGGTGGAGGCTGGGGCGACCATCCATACAACCCGCTTCATGGGTTCGAATCATGCTAACCATTAATGCGGAGCGAGCAGAGGTTCGTCCAAGGGTAAGAGGAAAATTTCTTTTCTCCGGCAATAAAAAACTCTACGTCAGCGGCGTCACCTACGGAACCTTTCGTCCTGATGAAAATGGCGAGGAGTACGATCTAAATCGTGTCGAACGAGATTTCGCTCAGATAGCGGCGAACGGCTTCAATGCGGTCCGAACCTACACCGTGCCACCACGCACGGTTCTGGATTCCGCTCAAAGAAACGGCCTACACCTCTTAATAGGTCTCCCATGGGAACAGCATGTCACGTTCCTCGAAGATAAAGAACGATCTCGATCAATAGAAGAACGAGTGCGCGCCGGGGTTCGGGCCTGCTCAGGGCATCCTGCCGTTCTGGGCTATACAATAGGTAACGAAATCCCAGCCCCTATCGTACGCTGGCACGGTCGTCGTCGCATCGAACGCTTTCTCGAACGACTGTACCGGATCGCGAAGTATGAAGATCCCCATGGACTCGTCACGTATGTAAATTATCCTACGACCGAATATTTGGAATTACCCTTCGTCGATTTCGTCTGTTTCAACGTCTACCTCGAGTCAAAGGAAGGCCTCAGTGCTTACCTGGCGCGTCTACAAACGATGGCGGGCGACCGTCCGCTCATCATGGCAGAGATTGGATTCGATAGCCGGAGGAACGGAGAAGACGCTCAGGCGCACGTACTTGAATGGCAGATTCAGACAACGTTCGAGGCTGGATGCGCGGGCGCGTTTGTATTCTCTTGGACCGATGAGTGGCATCGGGGAGGCTACGACATTGAAGACTGGGATTTTGGTCTGACTACGCGCGATCGAAGACCTAAGCCAGCATTGACGTCTGTGTGTAATGCTTTTTCTTCCTTGCCGTTTGCGCAGGACGTGCACTGGCCTCGAATTTCGGTAGTCGTCTGCACGTATAACGGAGAAAGAACGATTCGCGACTGCCTTGAAGGTCTTGCCTGTCTCGAATATTCAAACCATGAGGTAATTGTCGTAAACGATGGATCGACAGATAACACTGCGGCAATTGTCCAGGAGTATAGCTTTCGTCTGATCAATACTGAAAACCGCGGCCTGAGCAGCGCCCGTAACACAGGCATGGAGGCAGCTACTGGAGAAATTATCGCGTACACCGACGATGATGCTCGTCCTGATGCGCACTGGTTAGCTTACTTAGCTGCCACATTCGTGAACAAGAAATATGCCGCTGTTGGTGGCCCGAATATCGCTCCGCCCGAGGATGGGTTAATCGCAGATTGCATAAATAATGCGCCAGGAGGTCCAGTTCACATTCTTCTGTCCGACAGCGAGGCAGAACACGTTCCCGGCTGCAACCTGGCAGTGCGTAGAGCGGTACTTCGTGAAATAGGGGGGTTCGATCCTATTTACCGAGTTGCTGGTGATGACGTGGACGTGTGCTGGCGGTTGCGGGAACGGGGTTGGAAGTTGGGCTTTAGCCCAGCCGCCATGGTTTGGCACCATCGCCGCAATTCGATACGCGCGTACTGGAAGCAACAGGTGGGATACGGCAAGGCGGAAGCCTTGCTGGAGAAAAAATGGCCAGAGAAGTACAACTCTATTGGTCATCTCACTTGGAACGGACGGCTTTACGGCAAAGGTTTCGCCACGCCCCTGAACGTATTACGAGCCAGAATCTTTCACGGTGTTTGGGGTAGTGCGCCATTTCAATCGGTCTACCAACATGCGCCAGGCGCGATCAGTTCCTTAGCACTAATGCCTGAATGGTTTCTGATCATAACGGTTCTCGCCGCATTTTCTGCTCTCGGTGCTTTATGGTCTCCTCTGTTAATAGCGTTGCCGCTGCTCGTATTGGCTATTGTGATCTTGCTGCTCCAAGTCGGGCTAAGTGCGGCAAGAGCCTGCAGGACAAAAGCGTCGGAGCGTCAGCTTCTTTCACTGAAGCTTCGTTGTCTAACTACCCTTCTTCATTTGCTTCAGCCGCTAGCGCGCCTCCGTGGTCGCATGCTGTCGGGTCTTGTGCTTTGGCGTCAGCACAACGGTTGCGGTTTCACATTTCCTGTCCCCCGCGTGTTTAGGCTATGGAGTGAACTCTGGCGATCACCCAACGAGTGGCTGCGATCGGTTCAAGCGGCAGCTAAAAAAACTGGCGCGGTTGTTCTTAGTGCTGGGGATTATGACTGCTGGGATTTGGAAGTGAGAATCGGCGTTCATGGTGGTGGCCGAGTGCTGATGGCGATTGAGGAGCATGGTAGCGGTCGGCAGATGTTACGTTTTCGATGCTGGCCAAAGTGCTCCACTCAAGGGTTGGCCCTGGTTCTTCTATGCTCGCTCATTTCTACCGGAGCGTTCGTTGCAGACGTCCCGACGGTCGGGATTATCTTTGCAGTAGTGTCTCTGTTTTTGTCATTCCGCACTCTTCGCGAATGTGGTGAGGCCATGGCTACGTTCGGTCGCGTTTTAGGCGAGTTAAGTTTGGAGAAGCTTTACTTATACAGTTCGGCAGAAAAGCAAGTTACTCACGAAGCCGAGGAAGGTCGTGCTGGTCCCGGTGAAACAGAGCCCGCGTTTGTCGAAGTGCAGACAATCAAGGTGGGGAGTTGATTGGAACGTGAAGACGAAGACATATAAACGTCTCTTAGGTTACGCCCTGCGGCAGTGGCTCACCTTAGCAGTAATTATCGGGCTCACCGTTGCTAATTCTGCAATCGCGGTACTACAGCCGTGGCCGATGAAAATACTGGTTGATCACGCCCTGAATAATGCTCCTGTTCCAACATTAATAACTTCAAGCCTACATTTCTTTTCGTTAATTCCCTCTCCGGTAGTTCTGATAATTGTTGCCGCTCTCAGCAGTCTCTTTCTCTTTGTTCTAAATAGTGTTTTCGATTCGGGCCTTACTCTTGCTTGGACTGCCGCCAGTCAGAGAATGATTTACGATTTAGCCGGGGATTTGTTTTCTCGACTCCAACGCCTCTCATTGTTGTTCCATAGCCGACGCACCATTGGTGACTCACTAAGTCGATTGACAGGTGACACATGGTGTGTCTATGGCCTGGTGGCTAGCGTTCTGATTGCGCCATTTCAGCACCTACTCACACTAACGATTGTGAGCGCAGTAGCTTGGAGTCTGGATCCTGCTATGACCCTGCTCTCGCTCGCCGTAGCACCAGCGCTGGGAGGTTCAGCTCTCTTCTTTGCTCCAAGGCTAAAGCGTCGAGCAAAACAGAATCGCGAAGCGCAGTCTCATCTGCTTAGCTTCGTCCATCAAACCTTAATGGCCATTCCAGTGGTACAGGCGTTCGGTAGGGAGGAGCTGAACGCGCGACAATTCACGCTTCTTGCGGAAGACGCAGTTAAGCGCTCGCAGCGTGGCGCTGTTCTGGTCAGAAGCCAAGGGCTCTTTAATGGATTCACCAAAACAGTTGCGAATGCCTTTGTCCTCTTTGTAGGAGGTCAACGAGTTTTGTCAGGCGGTCTTACTGTTGGGGGACTGCTCGTTTTTCTGGTCTATTTCCGATCGCTGCAGAACTCCATGCAGGGACTGTTCGAGACTTACACGAATTTGAAATCGATAGAAGCCAGTTCCGATCGTGTTATGGATGATCTTGAGGCGGAGGAGCATGTGCGGGAGTCGGCGACTGCAAGGCCGCTGCCGGAGTGCTGCAGGGGCGAGCGGGGGCACGTCCGCTTCGACTGCGTCGACTTTGGTTATGAGCCCGGCCGTCCAGTTCTACACGACGTTTCGCTGGAAGCGAGGCCGGG
>DASWDX010000198.1:0-4404 GCA_036395055.1 Pyrinomonadaceae bacterium
CGCTGCTAAATACACCGTCGATGTCGTCACTCACCTTGTGCAGAATTACAACATTGACGGCTTGCACCTTGATCGCATTCGTTATCCTGAACTCAGTATCTCCGGTCAAACACCTTCGACTGGCACCAACATTGGTTATAAACCCGACGAGCGTTGAACGTTTTCAACGGCACTACAATATTGCGCTCGGCAGTCCTCCGCCTGCTGCGAATGATCTGCAGTGGAACCAGTGGCGACGTAATCAGGTCACAAATATCGTGCGTCGAGTCTATCTGAATGCGCTTGCCATTAAACCCAACTTGAAAATCTCCGCAGCTCTTATCGCGTTCGGCGGCATCGGTTCGACTGAGACCGCGTGGAATTCTGCAGAAGCATTTTGGCGCGTTTATCAGGACTGGCGCGCTTGGACACAGGAAGGGATTCTCGATATCGCTATTCCGATGGTCTACAAAGCGGAGCATTCAGCGACTGTCCGCCCGCAATACGACCAGTGGGATCTTTGGCTGAGAGGGCATTTGTATAACCGCGCGGGCATGACGGGTCAGGGCGCTTTTGTCAACGCCATTGAGGGTACTCTTCGGCAAACTCGTCGAACACTAACGCCGGTCTCAGGTCCAACCAATTTGAGCGGCATCATTTTCTTTTCCATGGCGACAAGCAATATTGCCGTTACTGCCAATCCCTTCGCGATTCCACCAGGCAACACTCCGGCACGCCCATTCGCCGAATTTGCGTCGGGACTGAGCACGGGCAAATCAGTAAACGGTCTTATCTCTTATGAACCGGCGGAAATGACTCCAATCTTCAACGATCCCGCACCAATTCCGACTTTTTCATGGAAGCTCGCACCGACACTCGGACATATGAAAGGTGAGGCGCGGCACGTGGATGGCACCGCATTCGATACCTCGGCGGTTACCATCCAAAATCTTGATACCCACGTAACAACTACAACCACGACAGATGGCGGCGGCTTTTTTGGCACCGTGGATTTAACGCCGGGCTCGTATCGAGCTCAAGTGGAGAACTTGTACTACTGCTTTGACGTGGCCCCGGGACTGGTTGCAAACGCAGAGCTCGATATCCTTGCACCGGAAACAAGTCTGGTTGTTGCGCCAGCGACTCCAAATGGACAAAACGGCTGGTACATAACAAAACCCACGGTCAGTCTTGACGCAAATGATAACTGCTCTGGTGTCGCCACCACTGAATATTCAACGGACGGAGGGCAAACATGGCAGCCCTATGGTGGAAGCTTCGCGCTCAATAATGAGGGAATGACTACGATCCTCTATCGCTCGACAGATCGCGCAAGCAACACCGAAACTACGAAGAGCATCACTCTCAAAATCGATACGACTGCGCCGGTTGTTACTCTCAGCGCTACTCCTTCGGTTATCTGGCCTGCCGACAATCAAACCGTCAACGTAAGGATTGATGGAAATGGGACTGATTCAGTATCGGGTTTGTCGAGTGTTAGTTACATTATTACTGACGAATACGGTACCCCGTTGACGCTTCCGTTGCGCGGCCTGATAGGAAGTTCAGCCAGCTGGACTGAGACACTAGCAGTTGAAGCGCGCCGCGAAGGAACAGATCTGAATGGTCGGATTTACGTAGTAGTCGCAACTCTGACAGATGTGGCTGGTAATACGACCAGCGCAACTACGAACATTCTGGTTCCGCATGATCAACGACCAACAAATTAGAGTCTTCAGCTTCAACTTTACTTTGTGTCCCCTGGTACAAGCAAGATTTGGCTCGATAAAAAGGAAGGCGAGCAAAATGGTCGCCTTCTTGCAAAAAGTCTGATGAGCCTACAGCTTCACCCTTGTGAGGGGACACCAAGAACCGAGAAATTTAGCCTATCGTCGGCATAGGTTCGGCTGCATTTGTGGGTATCCCTTCATAGGCTGGTTTGTTCGTTCCCAATTGAACCTCATCCGTCCATACCCTTAGTTCTGAGGAAGACCAACGCGCCTGAGCAGATCCTTGTACCGCGGATCTGATTTAATTGGATCGAATATCGGATCTTTAACCGTCATCATGGCGTCATCGTGCTCCTGGTAAGCCTTTTCGAGTAATGCAAAGGCCTTATCCGTTTCTCCCGCCTGGGTCCAGAAACCTGCTAGGACGGTTAGCGGCGGGCCCGGGCGGGGTGCCCTGTTTGTCAAAAATTCAGCAAGTGTCCGCCAATAACCTTTGGGTCCCGAAGTTTTATATGCACCCTTAACGGCTGCGCTGAACCTCGCTGCATCTTCGGGCGGGCCGCCGATAAGCACAAATGTTTTACCAAATTCGTCAGCCGCTTCTTCGAACCTCCCGGCTCTCTGGTATGTTTCCGCCAAAAAAAGATGTGTCCGCGTAAAGTTCGGGTCCATCTCAAGTGTCTTCCTCAATTGTTCGATCGCTTGATCATTTTGTCCCTTGACCCTGTAAGTTACGCCCAACATGCCGTTAATAATCAAGGAAAGCGGGTCCAGTTCCTGAGCCCGTTTGGTTTCCGCGAGCGCCTCATCGTAACGTCCCATCCCAAGCAAATGCTCACCGTACCATTGGTGAGCGGTCGCATAATTCGGATTAAGCGCGATGGTTTTTTGCCATTCTGCTTCGGCCTCGTCAAACTTCCACTCATAATTGCTTTTGATGGCGGCCAGAGCATTGTGCGCTTCAGCAAGCGTTCCATCTATTTCGATCGCTTTCAATGCTGCTGCTCTTGCTTTCGGATAACCCTCTTGAGGCGATCCCAAGCCATACTGCGGGACCAGAATGTATGCTTCAGCCAAGCCGGCATAGGCTAAGCCATAGGCCGGGTCTTTATCTATTGCTTGCTGGAAGTACTCAATGCTTTTCTTTACGTCTGCTGTAGTCCTTTTATTCCAGTGATATCTGCCTCGCAAATATAGCTGGTATGCCTCGGTGTTTTGCGTGTAGTTTTTTGCGATCTTTTGTTCTTCGGCCCCGGTCAGCCTTGACTTTAGTTTGCTCGAAACATCTCTTGCGATCTCGCTTTGCAGCGATAGGAGATCCGTCATTTTTCGGCTGTATTGTTCGCCCCAAAGCTGGTTACCGGTCCGCGCATCGACAAGTTCTACACTCAATATTACCTGCTCGCCTCGCTGCTGAACGCGACCGTTTAAAATCGCTTGAACTGATAAGTCCTTCGCCACCTGTTGCGGACTGACCTCTTTACCTTTGTAAGTAAACACGGAGCTTCTTGCCTTTACCGAAAGCTTGGGTATTTGCGAAAGACTGTTGATGAGCGATTCAGTAATACCGTCCGACAAATATTCGATTTCGGTATTGCCGCTGGTGTTTACAAATGGCATTACTGCCATTGATTGGATGTGGGATGCTGTCGGCGAGTAAAAAGCAAAAAACCATACGCCCAGCACAACTATGGCCAAAACAAGAATCGATAAGACGACAGCCGCATTCTTGTGCTGCTTGATCTCAGAAACGATATATTCGGCACTAGATAGGTTTCTTGGCCCAGCGGAGACAATATCACTGACAGCCGTCTGATCGGCCATGGAATATTGATCCTGGGCCTTTGTCGAGTCGGAAGTAACTGGCGGAACACTAGTATCCAGTTCGCTCGTCAATTCACGTCGCAACTCTCTCAATTCGATCGCTACATCCTTAATTGATTGGTAACGGTCTTCGGGATCTTTGGCGAGACATCGACGGATGATCCTTTGAAGGTCGGTAGGAGCTCTTGGATTAAAGCCGCTTACCGGAGGCGCCGGTTCTCGAATGATCTTATTCAGGGTATCTACGGCATCCGAACCTTCAAAGGGTTGATGATCGGTAACAGCTTCAAATAGGATGCACCCAAACGAGAATATGTCAGACCGATGATCGATCTCCGCCGTTTTCCCTTGTGCCTGCTCAGGCGACATATAGCCGGCGGTGCCGAGCACAGTACCGGGAGTGGAATGCTGTCGCAGGATCGCAGTTGCAACGTCGCTCGGAGTGTTACCGTTTGTCCCTGGACCTGGTGTCTCAAGTAATTTCGCGAGACCGAAGTCAAGAATCTTTGCGTGGCCATCCCGCGTCACCATGATGTTGTCCGGCTTCAGGTCGCGATGCACGATTCCGGCAGCGTGCGCCTTCGCTAATCCTTCTCCGGCGTGTTGCAAATACCGCAGGAGCTTCGGCAGATCAGTGTTAGCGGCGTGAATTAATTGACGCAAGGTCTGTCCATCGACAAATTCCATTGCAATAAAGTGGAGGCGTTCGGCTTCGCCAATTTCGTAAACGTGTGCGATGTTGGGATGATTGAGAGCGGCAGCGGCTTTCGCCTCTTGTGTGAATCGCCACATGCGCTCCTGATTAGCGGCGAGTTCAGCCGGCAGTATCTTTAGCGCGACTTTGCGATCCAGCTTTGTGTCCTGCGCCAGA
>DASWDX010000199.1:0-13794 GCA_036395055.1 Pyrinomonadaceae bacterium
ACATATCCGGTGGGCACTTCTCAATGGGAGAAACGAAACATTGCGCAGGAAGTGCCGGTGTGGGAGCCCGATCTCTGCATCGAGTGTGGCAAGTGTGTCCTGGTCTGTCCACACTCGACGATACGCGCCAAGGTTTGCGACGAAGCTGATCTGGCAAACGCGCCTGCAGGTTTCAAACACATTCCGGCGAAATGGCGTGAACTGCCTGACAAGCTCTACACGATTCAAGTCGCCGTCGAAGATTGCACCGGTTGTCAGCTTTGCGTTGAAGTTTGCCCGGCAAAAGATAAGAAGGATCCGTCACGGAAATCGCTGAACATGCGTCCGCAATTGCCACTGCGTGACCGCGAGCGTGCAAACTGGGATTTCTTTCTCAATCTGCCGGATATTCATAAGAACGGTCACCTCAGCTTTGGTTCAGTGAAGAACGTGCAATTGCTCCAGCCGCTCTTCGAGTTTTCGGGAGCTTGTGCAGGTTGCGGTGAAACACCTTATATCAAACTGCTGACACAACTGTTCGGCGACCACGCCATCATTGCGAACGCCACTGGATGTTCAAGCATCTATGGCGGCAATCTGCCGACCACTCCATACACGACGAATCGCGAAGGTCGTGGACCCGCGTGGAGCAACTCGCTGTTTGAAGATAACGCTGAGTTCGGATTGGGAATGCGCATGGCGCTCGATCATCAAAATGCTTATGCGCGTGATCTGGTCAGCCGGCTTCGCAATGAGATCGGGAACGATCTGGCCGACGGTTTGCTTAGCACAGATCAATCTTCCGATGAAGGCATCAACACAGAACGCGAGCTGGTCTCTAAATTGAAGGCAAAACTTGCGGCCTGCAGTGAAGTCGAAGCGCGCGATCTGCTCAGTGTTGCCGATGCGCTGGTGAAGAAAAATGTATGGATCGTCGGCGGCGATGGCTGGGCCTATGACATCGGTTATGGAGGACTTGATCACGTACTCGCCAGCGGACAAAACGTGAACATTCTCGTACTCGACACTGAAGTTTATTCCAACACTGGCGGCCAGGCCTCGAAGGCAACGCCACTCGGGGCGGTCGCGAAGTTTGCCGCCGGCGGAAAACCAACGGCGAAGAAAGACCTCGGCCTGACCGCGATGCGCTACGGCAACGTCTACACCGCGCAGGTCGCAATGGGCGCGAACGACACTCACACTGTGAAGGCTTTTGTGGAAGCTGAAGCGCACCCGGGTCCCTCACTCATCATCGCGTACGGCCAGTGCATTGCTCACGGTATTGACATGGCCAAAGGTATGCATCAACAGAAGCTTGCAGTCGATTCCGGCTACTGGCCGCTCTATCGCTATGACCCCAGGCTGAGCGATGAGAACAAGAACCCGTTTCAACTCGACTCGCACGGTCCGAAGATTCCGCTTGAAGACTACATCTACACGGAGGGTCGCTACCGCATGCTGCAACAGAGCGATCCCGAAGTCGCGAAGTTCTTACTTGTGCAAGCGCAGAAATCTGTGCATCGTCGCTGGCAACAATACAAACAGATGGCGCAGCAAAAGGTTGAGTGAAATTCTGAGTAGGAAAAAACCAGGCAGAGTGCCCAATGATGGCTGCTAATCTGATCCCAACCGTCCAAACGCCAACGCGCTTCAAGGAATTGAAGCACATGATTGGCAACACGCCGCAGCTGGCGATTCACTGGATACCGTGGTCAGCGTCGCGGATGGCGACGCGATTCTAATGGCGCAAAAACTGGCCGCGAGTCTCGGGCTCGCGGTAGGAATTTCGTCAGGCGCAAACTTCGTCGGTGCGTTAATGATTCAGAATCAGATGGGCGACCCACTTACGGTCGCATTGTTAGGAGCGTGTGACCGCTCAAGTGAGTTCAGCACGACGAGGCTTTTCCGGAGTACGGACCATAAAGAGCGGTTGAATGCGATTAATCTCAATGGAGGTGAGCAATTGTGAAAGAAGTTGCTGTGTTTATATCTCTCGCCCTTGGATTCTCGGCGGTCATGTTCTTTGCGACAACGTCTCAAACGGCTCGGGCCATGTCTGGGGGCAATGCCGGCAGCGGTCGCGACGTTCACGTAAAGAATTGCCAGAGATGCCACGGACCACAGGGCAAGGGAGACGGACCCGCCGGCAAGCTCCTGAAAACAAAACCAGCCGACTGGACCAATAAGCAGAAGATGTCGGGTTTGTCAGACGACTACATATTCAAGATTATCTGGGGCGGCGGCGGCATAGTCGGCAAATCTACGCTCATGCCGGCTTTTAAAGGCAAGCTGACTGATGAACAGATTCGCGATGTCAGAGCCTTCATCCGTTCACTTTAGGGTAGTCACTCTGGCCCGTTTTGCTTCATAGGGGTTCTCTTAGGGGTGGATTACCTCCCTAAAGGGGAACCGCTACGTTGGGCTTGTCGCGATTGATTCGGCCTCAGTGTTGAGTGTGCCTGAGGAAAAGAGGACCTGTCCGTTGCCGGGGTGGGAAAGAACTCGGAGAAAGATCGTGAAACGCACCGTCGTCATCTCCATTGTCATAGCCGTCGTAGCTGTGGGGATGTTTACGCTGGGCGTACTAGTCATTGCACGAGCCTACGGAAATGTGGTCGTTCAACCGCTCGCCTTCAATCATAAGAAACACGTTGAGCAAGGGATCAAGTGCTCCGGTTGCCACGATTCCGTCGAGAAATCGGCCGCTGCAGGAAAGCCGAGACTCGAGACGTGCATGCTTTGTCATGAAACCCCACTCGGCCAAACCGCCGAGGAGGAAAAAGTAAGGGAATATGCCGCGCGAGGCGAAGAGATTCGATGGGGCCGGCTGTATAAGTTGCCTGAACACGTGTTCTTTCCTCATCAGTCTCATGTCGTCGGCGCGAAGATTGAGTGTAAAACCTGCCACGGCACCATCGGTGAAAGCGTCAGTCCGCCAAAAAGACCCGAGATCAAACTGGCTATGAACGATTGCATCGCCTGCCATCGAAGCAGCCAAGTAACGACTGATTGCATTGCCTGTCACAAGTGAGGCGGAGGCCACAAAAAGTGAAGGAAGCGATCTCACGTAGAGATTTCACGAAGCTTATGTCGATTGCCGCCTCGGGCTTTGCGTTGTCAGGGTGTGCGGTAAAGAAGCTTGTTGCCACGGCAGGCGCCGAAGAGGAGTGGCGCCCTCGTGTCGAGCAGTGGATCGCTTCCGCTTGCCTGCAGTGCGAAGGTGGTTGCGGAGTTTCAGCGCGAGTAGTTGATGGCTATGCTGTAAAGCTCGAAGGCAATCCGCTTCATCCCATAAACCGAGGACGACTCTGTCCGCTCGGTCAAGCCAGTCTCCAACAGATCTACAGCCCCGACAGAATCAAAGCCCCGATGCGACAGGTTGGCGGCAAAGGCTCCAACAAATGGATCAGGATTAGTTGGGACGAGGCGACAAGAATTATCACCGAGCGGCTGAAGGAGTTGAGACAGCAGGGCGAGCCACATTCGGTCGTTATTTTCGATGGCGGGCAGCGCGGGCTCACGCGCACGTTGCTCGAAAGGTTTTGTCAGGCTTACGGAACCCCGAATCACATCGTCTCAAGGCCACCCGACGGCACGCGCGTGGCCCATAACCTGAGCCACGGTATCGATGATCTCTTTGCATACGACCTCGAAAACACAAACTACATTCTGTCTTTTGGTTGTGGATTGCTTGACGGATGGCGCAACCCGGTTGGAGCGGCGCGCGCCTATGGTTTCTTGCGGCAGGAAAGAGCGGGTGCGAAAGCAAAGCTCGTTCAGATCGAACGGAGGTTTTCGACTACGGGTGCGAGAGCTGACGAGTGGATTCCGATCAACCCCGGAACGGAAGGGGCGCTTGCCCTGGCAGTCGCTTACGTAATCATCCGGGAAGGACTGTACGACCGCAATTTCGTTGAAAACTACACCTTCGGGTTTGACGACTGGAGCACCGCGCAGGGTGAGTCACACACGGGCTTTAAGAGTCTCGTGCTGAAGGACTATCGGCCTGATGATGTTGCAGAGATTAGCGGCGTGCCCGTCGATACGATCATCAGGCTGGCTAAGGAATTTGCGGCGAGCAAGCCGGCAATCGCAATCGCCGACGACAATGCTACGCACTATTCGAACGGCACATATAACGCTCTGGCTATCCACGCCCTGAATGCGCTCGTCGGGAGCATCGAAGTCAAAGGCGGAGTCATTTTGGCTGAACCTGTTCCGCTTACCGACTTTCCACCACTCCAAACCGACGCCGTGGCCGACAAGGGCCTGAGCATGCCCAGGATCGACGTTGGCCAGACAGCGCGCGTTCTTGGCATCGGCCACTTACTTGATTCAATCCCCGGCAACATCACAAACAACAATCCGTACCAGGTGAATGCCGTCTTCTTCTGCAACAGCAATCCGGTGTTTTCAGCCAGAGCCCAGGAGAGTTTTGTTCAGGCGCTGAAGAAGGTTCCGCTGGTAGTCAGCTTCTCTTCATTCATTGACGAAACCGCGGAACATGCCGATCTGATTCTGCCCGATCATCTCATGCTGGAGAAATGGATTGACGCACCCGTGCCACCACTGTTCGGCGTGCCAGTTCTCACCATCGCCCAACCAGCAATCAAGCCCCTCTACGACACGATGCACACGGGTGATGTGATTCTGAAAATCGCCAATGGTATGGAAGGTCAGATTGCCGGTGCTTTCCCCTGGAAAGATTTCAAAGAGGTGCTCACATTCGCGGTTGAGGGACTGCATCAATCGGAACGCGGGGCGGTCTTCAGTGAACCATCTGAAGAAGCCTACGCGCGCGAGTTACAGGAACGAGGCTGGGCCACCAGTGACGCGTCAGCAAACGAAGACTTTTGGCAGGCCCTGGTCGAGAAAGGTGGATGGTCAGGGATCGTGCGCGAATATGGCCGGTGGGGAAAGATACTCAAGACGCCGTCGAACAAGTTCGAATTCTATTCGCAACGGCTAAGAGACAAGCTCGAAGTAGTAGGCCGAGAGAAAACTATGACTCTCGATGGCCTGCTCGGCGAACTGAAAATTGAAGCGCGCGGAGACAATGCGTTCTTACCACACTATGAGCCGATTAGATGGGGTGTTAACGAAGGTGATTACCCGCTCTTCCTTAATCCGTTCAGCACGCTGGCGCTGAATTCGGAGTCCAGCGCCAACCTGCCGTGGGTGCAAGAGATCGCAGGCCCACATGTCGGCGTCATGTGGAATTCATGGGCCGAGATCAATCCGGCGACTGGGCTTAAGCTCGGGATAGAGGATGGCGACGAGATCTGGATCGAATCCACGCGCGGTCGCGTGAAGACGCAGGCCAAGCTATATCCAGGCACGATGCCAAATGTGGTCAACGTGCCATACGGTTTCGGACATCGCGCCTTTGGTCGTTGGGCCAAAGACATCGGTATCAATCCCAATTCAATTCTGGAGATTGCTGCCGATAGTTTGAGCGGTCTGCCCGCACGTTTTTCGACGAGAGTGAAAGTTCATAAGGCGTGAAAGAGATGAAAAGGCTCATCTGTTGTTTTGCGGTACGTACGTGGGCAACGCGGAGGAGATGCGGCGATGCATAAATGGACAATGGTTATCGACCTGGATAAGTGCATCGGATGCATGGCCTGCACCGTTGCGTGCAAGGCCGAAAATAACATTCCCTTCTCCGATCCCGAGCAAGCCGCGCTGGGGCGAACTATCTCGTGGATGGAGGTGATGACGACCACCGAAGGCGAATATCCGCATGTCAAGACGCGGTTCATCCCGCGTCCCTGCATGCAATGCGATAAGCCGCCGTGCACCAAGGTTTGTCCTGTGTACGCGACTTATTTGAACGAGGAAGGGTTGGTCGGACAGGTCTATGCGCGCTGCATCGGGTGTCGTTATTGCACCAACGCCTGCCCTTACACGGTTAAGTATTTCAACTGGTTTCAGCCAAGCTGGCCCGCTGAGATGCAGCAGTGTTTGAATCCAGACGTGACGGTGAGGTCGACTGGCGTTGTTGAAAAGTGCACGTTCTGTCATCACCGGCTACAGAAAGCAAAAGGGCTGGCGAAGGGTGAACAGAGGGAGTTGCAAGACGGCGATTACGTCGCTGCTTGCGTCCAAACCTGCCCCGCCGAGGCAATGTATTTCGGCGACATAAACGACCCGAAAAGCAAAGTATCGCAGATGGCAAAGAGTTCGCGCGCTTTCAGGATGCTGGAAGACCTCGGAACCGAACCGAAGGTTATCTACCTGACGGAAGGGGAATGGTATGGAGTCCGCAAAGACTGAACGCAGAAGCTTCGGGCTACGCGCAGTTCGGAACCTGTTTGCGAACAGCAAAGCAAGGGCGGGCCAGCCACTGCAAACCGGTGGATCGAGGGATGATCAGCTTTTTGCTGCGGTCCTGGAAACAGGGCGGAAATTTCATATCACGGTTGCCATGTTGTTGCTGATCGTCGCGTGGGCTTTCTTCGCGTGGGTTACTCAACTTTGGAATGGTCTCGGCGTCACGGGATTGAACCGGCCGGTCTATTGGGGGTTCTACATCACGAATTTCGTTTTCTTCATTGGCATCAGCCACGCCGGCACGCTGATCTCGGCAATCCTCCGCTTAGCTAATGCCGAATGGAGGAGATCCATCACGCGATCGGCCGAGGTCATAACCGTCCTCGTCCTTTTCTTCGGAGTGGGAAATGTGCTGATGGATCTCGGAAGACCTGACCGCGCGCTCAATGTCATCTCGCACGCGCAGTTTCGCTCGCCGCTTCTATGGGATGTGACAAGCATTACGACTTATCTCACTGCGAGCTCAATCTATCTTTTCCTCCCGCTGATACCGGACATTGCGCTGCTGCGAGACAGGCTCCATGGATACTCGGCGGCGGGCCGGCCTTTTCCTCGTTGGCGGCTCAGGCTGTATACATTTCTGGCGGTTGGTTGGACTGGCAGTGAAAAGCAGCAACAGCGTCTGAATCGGGCAATCGGCGTAATGGCCGTGCTCGTGATACCGATCGCGATCTCAGTGCACACGGTTGTCTCCTGGGTCTTTGCGATGACGATTCAACCGATGTGGCACTCGACGATCTTCGGCCCCTACTTCGTCGCCGGTGCAATCTTTTCGGGCATCGCAGCACTCCTTATCGCGATGGCGATCATTCGTCGCGTGTATCACCTCGAGGACTATTTGAAGCCGATCCACTTCAATAATCTTGGACTCCTCCTGCTGGTGATGACGCTCGCCTGGCTCTACTTCACCATCGCCGAGTATCTGACCTCTTACTACGGCGGCGAGCCGGCGCACATGAAGGTGTTTTGGGCAAAGATTAGTGGCCCGTATGCGCCGGAATTTTGGTCCATGGTCGTTTTTTGCTTCGTCATACCCTTCGCCATATTGACCCGGCGCAAGACCAGAACAATTGCGGGTACGGTCGTCGCTTCAGCATCGGTCACCATTGGGATGTGGCTCGAGCGATTCACGATCGTAGTGCCGACGCTGATGAACCCCCGCTTGCCTTACTCACGAGGCGCTTATCATCCTTCATGGGTCGAGTTCTCAATTATGGCCGGATGTTTCGCCGCGTTCATTTTGTTGTATATGCTCTTCACCAAGCTCTTCCCGATTGTCTCGATTTGGGAAATCCGTGAAGGACAGGAAAAGTCGGTTGCAGAAACCGTTGAACGAATCGAGAGCTATCTTCCAGGAGTTGCGGCTAAGGAGTTTCCATGAGCGAGCTTAGCGCTACAAGAAGGGACGTCTATAGTTGCCTCAGCATCTGCTTTGACTATCCAACCTCAATAGTCGAAGTTGACTGCGTAGGGCCGATCGCTGAGGCACTAGATTCTCTATCGCGACTATGTGCCGAAGCAGAGGTTGCAGGCGAGGGCCGCCTATTCGGTCGGCTTCTCAATGGGGCAAATCAAACGTCCGGCAATAACCTTCTGGACCTGCAGGTCGAATATAGCCGTTTATTCTTGGGACCTTTCAAGCCGGTACTGTATCCCTACGAATCGATCTTTCTTAGTCGCAATCATGAAGAAGCTGCGGATGTACAGCGTGTAGATCATATTTTTCGACGGGAAGGTTTGGCGCTTTCTCCTCAGTTCAAAGACCTGCCGGATCACATCTCGGTAGATTTTGAATTTATGAGTTATCTCTGTAGCAAGGAGATCGAGGCGGACGAATCACACGACGCTACGGCATTTTTTGCGTACCGGCTCCAGCAGCAGTCGTTTCTCGAGAATCACATCATCAACTGGGTACCCGCGTTCGCTGAGCGACTCGAGCGGGTCGCACAAGTCGAATTCTATCGAGAGCTCGCAAACTTCACGCGCCGATTCGTGCGTTGGGACCACGATCGGTTTGAGGCAACTCAAAGCGAGGAGGCGGAGTGGCAATTATGTCAGCAATAAAGCGAATCAGCCCACTTTTGGCCATCTGTTTTTTCCTGGTTGCCACGCTTTTGGTTACCTTTGCGGTTAGCTCTTGTCATCAAAGCAAGACGCCTTCAGCCGAAAATAAACAGCAAGCGGGCGAGGTCTCTGAGAATCCTTCTCCCGAGGAAAGTCAGGCGCCTTCAGCGGAGAATGAAGGACCGGAGCCGGGCGACGTCTCTGACAATCCGCTGAAGGGAAGAACTGTCTTCGTAAACAAGGGATGCGTTAAGTGTCATTCCGTATGGGGTGTTGGTGGAAAGCTCGGTCCCGATCTGAGTCGCGCGGGAATGGGTAGAAGTTTTCTGCAGATTTCCGGACTGCTCTGGAGCCACTCTCCCCGCATGATCGAGTTGATGGAACAGCGAGGCGTGGCCCGCCCGATGTTCACACCGGAGGAAATGCGTGAGCTGGTCTCTTATCTGTATTACCTTAACTACTTCAACGAACCCGGCGACGCTATCGCTGGTCGGACCTTGTTTTCCGAGAAGGGATGCGGCAATTGCCACTCAGTCGGCGGCATCGGCGGTAGCATCGCGTCTCCACTTGATGGTTACCAGGAATATGCTTCGCCACTTTTTCTGGCACAAGGAATGTGGAATCAAGGGCCCCGAATGGCAGGAAGCTTGCGAGCGCATGGAATGATGAGCCCAGGACTTCAAGGAAGAGAGATTGCAGATCTCGCGGCTTACGTGCGGGGACAGGCTTTCGGTAACGGTCATGGACAGAAGCTAATGCGACCGGGAAACCCGATCACGGGGCAGCAGCTCTTCAACGACAAAGGCTGCGTTCGTTGTCATTCGATCTACGCGAGAGGCGGAAAGGTGGGTCCGGATTTGGCTCGAAAGGATCTATTCGAGAGCGCAGCAGAGATCGCCGGAGCAATGTGGAACCATGGTCCACAAATGTGGGCAAAGATGCAGCAAACAGGAATACCCAAGCCGGCGTTCTCGGCTAACGAACTGGCTGATGTGATATCGTATCTCTACTTCGTCCGTTACTCGGACGAGGCCGGCAATGCTCAGAACGGAAAGAGGCTTTTCGATCAGAGGGGTTGCGCTGAGTGTCACACGATCGGCCAAGGGGAAAAGATCGGTCCTGATCTTGGCACCTCCCGGGCGACCACTTCTTCCGTGAGTCTCACAGCGGCGATGTGGAATCACGCTTCGATAATGGAAAAGTTAACGCAAGCTAAAGGACTGCCGTGGCCGAAGTTTGAAGGTGACGAGATGCGAGATCTCGTTGAATACATAAAGTTGTCGGCTGGGCACCCGACGCAAAAACCAAAGCAATGAACTCAGACGCACAGCTCTTTTTTTCTCAAGGTTCTGCAAGAATTTGCAGGCCTCGGGCTTTTATACGTTAAACATCAGCTTCCTACGGAGCCAATCCCTCTATGCCGAGACAAAGGCAAAATGCCGCATGCTGTAAACGCCTTCGGGTCTGGGAAGCCTCAGCCCACCTCTGTCGCGGCTTTCTGCGAAGATAGACGGACTGGTTCGCCCATTGTGGAAACTTTCCCAAGGGCTTGGGCGAAAGCGCGCAATTTTGCCCCTTTCGCGCACCAAAAACAGCGTCAAAGTGGCTTTGTGAACATCGGCACAATCTTTGCCAACTTGATTGCCCACAAGGTGAGCAAGAAGCACCTGTTTGGCAGAACCATGCAATAAGTCGGTTGTTCGTTAGCCCCGATAGTCTGGATTCAACAAGCTTCCTCTGGTGCTTTTTGTTATAAATAGGTGCGGTAGTTATAAGACGATTCGAACTTCCGGAGACAAAACCATGGTCCGGTTAAAAGCCATCAAATTTGCAATGATTGCCGGGAGTATCCTGGCAGTTTCCTTATGGGCTGGATCGAGTTCGTTTTCGAGATCCCTTCCCGCCCCCAATCCCGACACGCCCAAGGGCACCAGGCCCGCGGACGAAAACTACGTCGGCAGCGAGACTTGCCAGCTCTGTCACGAAGACCAGTTCAAGGCTTTTTCTCACACGTCTCATGCTGGTCTGGCCAAACTAAGCAGTTGGAAGGGAAAAGCAACCGGCTGCGAATCGTGTCACGGCCCAGGCAAGGCTCACGTGGATGGCGGCGGCGACACGGCAAAGATCATTAGCTTCACAAACAAATCGTCGAAAGAAACGGCTGAGACGTGTCTTTCCTGCCACGCCGGCAAAGAAGAGCGGAACAACTTCCGACGCGGCGAGCACTGGCGCAACGACATGGGCTGCACCGATTGTCACTCGCCACACTCGGCCGTCGAGGGGCGGAACCTGGCGAGTTCCAACGTTTATCCCGCCAGGGCTAATGCCGAAAAGCCCGGCGTCTCTACCGTCAGAATGTTGAAGATGGGCGAGCCGCAGCTCTGCTTGAGTTGTCACAGCGAGGTCAAGCCGCAGTTCGCGGCGCCTTTCCATCACAAGGTTCTGGAAGGAGCGATGAAGTGCAGCGATTGCCATAATCCGCACGGCGGTTTTGAACTTAAGCAAACCAGACGGGCCACCGGCGGAGATGCGCCTTGCATCAGGTGTCATGTGGATAAGCAGGGCCCGTTTACTTACGAACACGCTCCGATTAAAAACGAAGGGTGTCCGGCCTGCCATATCCCGCACGGGTCGTCAAATCCGCGGTTATTGAGGTACGCCGCCGTTAACCAACTTTGTCTGACGTGCCACAGCAATAGCATAACCGCGCCTGAGGTTGGCGCGGTGGAGCCGCCAAGCTTTCATAACCAAAGCGGGCAATACGCCAACTGCACAGCCTGTCACGTGAAGATTCACGGGTCGCGTACAAGTCCCGTCTTCTTCAGATGAGTGTGCGAAGGAGCGGTATGGAACCATAACGAATTCTCAACCGGAGGATGGACTCCATGAAAAGCAATGCAACGAAGATGCTGCGGTTTCTTTCGGGACTGGCCCTGGGTTTAATGTTAATGGCGGGTGTCACGAACGCACAGCCATCGCCGGCCCCAGCACAGTCGCCTGAGCCTCAGAAGTTTACCGATCCGAAGAAGCCGGCAAAGTCGACTGATTCGAAGAAGGCGGCTAAACCGGACGAGTCAACCGATACTATTCCAACGTCCGAGACGGTCGGAGACGACGCGGGTGACTACACGATTACGTCCACTATCGAGTTTGGCTATCGTGGACAAAGAGTCGTTGGCGACGTCAACAAATACAAAAGCGACCTGAACTATAAGGCCGGTCCGCGCCTTTTCGATTCCACTTTCCTGGTGCGATCCAAGGAGGGCAAGGGCGGCCTGTTTGATACTCTGCTGGTGACATCGTCGGGTTGGGGAGCGGACCCCTACGGCCAGATGCGGCTGAGCGTCGAGAAACCGAAGTGGTATCAATTCGAAGCCAGCTATCGCCGCTTCAAGTATTTCAGGTTTCTCAACAACTTTGCGAATCCAAACTGGTTGTTTACCGGCTTTCCGGTTCCACCTAATCCCGCCGTGGGGCTTCATAGTTACAACACGCGCACGGAGTTCGGAGATTTCGATCTAACCCTCCTGCCAAAGAACGAAAAGATCAGGTTCAACGTAGGCTACTCGCCCGAAAGATACAGCGGCCCGTTTTTTTCCACCTACCACATTGCCGGGAATGAATTTCAGCTACTCACGAACGCAAGGTCACGCTCCAACGATTTCCGGGTCGGCGCGGAGGGTAGGGTGGGTCCAATCGATTTTTCATTCCTGCAGGGCTTCCGCCGTTTCCGGGACGATAGCTTTGTAGACGCGACACCTGCGTTCATAAACCCCAACCCAGCTGTCGCTCGCTATACGACCTACAGCCGGAATGAGCCAACTCGCGGCAGCGTTAACTACACGCGGTTCAGCGTTCACAGCCTCGTGGCCAAGAAGCTGGACATCACCGGTCGAATTGTTTACAGCAGGGCCACCTCGAACTCAACATTCTTGGAGAATATGACCGCTACGAACTTTAACACCAGAATCACCGGGGCGCTTGGCCCGCCCAACGTACTTATCCTCGGCCAATACAACATCCCATCGAACGTCAAGCGGCCGAATACGCTCGGAGATATCGGGGTGACTTTCCTGGCCATAGATAAGTTCAGAATCTCGAATACGTTTCGGGTGGAAGACTTCACGATCGATGGCATTGCTACCTTCAATGACTTCTTTAGGCTTTCCCGCGGGACGACCGTTGATACGCGCAGCTTCAGCAATTTGAGCGCGAACAAAACCACGAAGTACCGCAAGTACCAGGACACTATTGAAGGCGACTACCAGTTTAATTCGCACTACTCCATGCACTTCGGTTATCGCTATGGCAGTCGCCGCACCGAACAACTCCTGACGGGCTATAACCTCGGTAGCAATTCGCCGACGCTGCTCACGCCCGAAGAAGAGATCGAGACCAATCATACGAATGCGTTCTTTGGCGGCTTCAAGGCTCGCCCGGTCAAGAATTGGACTATCTATTTCGACGCCGAGCACGGCACGGCAGACAACGTCTTCACGCGCATAGGAAACTACAACTATACGAACGTGCGCGCGAAAAGCAGGTACACGCCGAACCGGAAGATATCCTTCAACCTCGCGGTGATCACCCGGGACAACTCCAATCCATCAGAGATCGCCGGCGTGTCACTAAGTGATTTCGGCGTGAACGTGAAATCGCGAACGTTCACTTCGGCGATTGACTGGGCGCCAAATTCCAGATTGTCAATCAGCACGGGCTACAACTACAACTGGGTGAACAGCGACGCGGTGATCGACTACTTTTATCAGGTCCCACCCGCCGCCAGCGTCAGGCATCCCATCGGGCACACCCTGTACTTCATGCGAAACAACTTCTTCTACATCGACGCGACGGCGCGGCTCTTTCCGCGGGTAACGCTCTACACGGCCTATCGAATCAACCAGGACAACGGCCAGGGCAACCGCCTGGCGGATCCGACCGGAACTCCGGGGACGCTGATCAACTCATATCCGATGAATTTCCAATCACCTGAAGGGCGGCTGGCAATTCGGCTCAATAGGAATGTCGATTGGAATCTCGGTTATCAGTACTACAACTACCGCGAGAGCGTGCTGGTCGGTCCCAGACCGCAGAATTATCACGCGCATCTGCCTTATATGTCGCTGCGACTCTATTTTGGTCGCAAAGAATAGCTTGAATCGCTGGTTCGGTTTTCAGAGGTTTAGCAACAAACTCCGGCGGCGGTAATTGACCGCCGCTGGAGTTTGCTTTGCGCGAAAAAGGTGCGAGAAGCATTTAGGTAGCGACGAAAGCCGGCTAACGAATAGGATTCTTTCCGCAGTCTCGCCGAGAGTCAAGGTAGAGAAGAAAAGGGTGGGTGGAATCGGCGAGCACTGCGGAAGGAATTCAGTTGGACGAAACCGCGGCGGGGCTATGGGGATTGAATGGAACAGTCGT
>DASWDX010000200.1:0-5512 GCA_036395055.1 Pyrinomonadaceae bacterium
GTCGGATGAGTATTATGGGTAGTCGGATCGCTGTTAAGGATTTTCAACGTTTGTTCGGTTTGCAGGCCCAACATGTGGGGCACATAACGACATCCCTTGTGTTCAAGCGTGACTTCAGTTGAAGGCGCGTCAAACAAGTAACCATCTAACGGATCTCCAGCCCGAACGTAAATAAAAACATTCGCGAGTTTCCCGTCAATTACCACTACATCCTCTGTTGCCAATGTTGCCGATTCAGGATTGACCGTTTCACAGATTGGATCTGCGCTCATGTCGATTTGCCGTGGTTCGGGCGGTACGCCTGCAAAAGAAATTGTTCCGACCAGACTCGCTTCTTCACCCGTAGGCCTGTAAGTTGGCTTGTTTTGGCCGGTCGCGCTGTTCAAGTAAACCGTACCGAAGATAGTTATCAGAGTTGTAAGCACGATGGTTCGATATCCATTTCTCATAGGAAGACTCCTTTCAAGGGAAAGGCAAGAAGCCGAACGTTGCGCTTCAGCGGCTCGCCCACGCAACTTACCAAAAAAGCCACTCACCGGCGAGTCCGCTGCAAGCGCTTGGATTGTTGGATTGCGTACGCCAGACAGGACCGTCTCAAGACAAATTAAGATTGGGAAACCACACATCTCGGAAATTTGGTGGCCCCATGTTCGGTACGACGCGGTTTTGATCGAGGTCTCGTATATCAACATCTTCAATTATCTCAATCACCTCAAGACGCCAGCCCACACGTCGAGATGCCGCGCCGATCAGCTCTCTTGCATCCTCAACGGAATAGGCCGTAACTCCAAACCCAAGGTGTTCTCTCGTCTTGAACCAATAACGATGAAGCAATTGACCGGTCAAATCCATCCTCGCAATAACTCAACAGCAATCCAACGCCCGAATTAACCGGGCGGGAAGAATCGAATCAAGCACCCAACCCTCGCGAATGAAAATCAATCTATTTCCGCTCCAGTTGAATGAGTTGTTGGTTTGCGTCCCGGAGAGGAACATGCATCCGGTGTTACTGATAGGTCCGCCCGTTGTGTTTGAGCCAACCTGCCACGTGCCTCCCTTCCGGGTCGTGGTGCGTCCAGTGGACCATACCTCCTTTTTCGTTCCACACGTACTCGCCATAGAAGCGTATGCTATCGCCTTTCTGTGGCCCGGCGACCCGCGGTGCGATGTCAATGTTGTGCGCAATAAGGACCGTCTGACCTGATGCGAGGCGAACCACGAATCGCTGATGCCTGCTGCCAGCGAGGTCGTCCGCCAGTATGCGCGTTACTACGCCTTCGCCTTCAACCTGGACATTGCTCGTCCTGTTTTTGAACGCGCGCCCGATTTGACTGTCGTCGCCGGCCGCACCACCGTTTTGCCCCGAGGACTGAACCGCGCTGCCACAGGCTGTCCAGATCAAGGCACATACAACGACCGCGGCAACTTGGATCCGTTTCATAGGTAATGTATCTCCCGACATTTTCCGAGCGTGGCTGCTGAGTTGTGTCTCAGCCACGATCTCGCCGCAGCGCGGAGTTCTCGCGAAGCAACCCAACGCTGCGCTTCAGCGGCTAGGCAACAACTGCATCGTGCGGCAAGTTGTCGATTAGAGACACGCTGATTCCGGTCCGCTGCAAGCGCTTATAGGATTTCGCCATTTAAAATAGCACTCAATTCTTTTCGATTCTTCTTTGTAGTAGAGCGAAAATGATAAGAAATAGAAGGAAAGCGAGGATGATCAACACGTTCAAGAATGATGCACTGACTCCGCCCGCGACCGCTCCGATCCCACCCGTTTGCGGACCCCTCGAGACAATAGAATTCCATGCTAGCCCGAAACCCGCGGCGATCAGCGGATAGAAGGTATAAAGGACGGCTGAGACGAAAGTAAGCCCCAAAGAGAGGAAGAATGCCAGGAATATATTTCTAGCGGTACGCATCTGAAACGAGACTCTAACGAATCACAAAGAAATCTAACGTATTATACCGCGGATCCGCGGCACAAGTACGGCTTTCGTGATCTTATACGGCGCTCAGTTTGTCCAATTCGCGCGGGCCGAGATGCAGGGTTACTTCGGTTGTGGGACCCTGTCCGGAACATCCTCCGGCATGTTCACTACTTCCTGCCAGCCGGAGTTATCTGCGCGCATTTGGCCCGTGAGATCATCGCGCAGTTTGCGCAGCTTGTCGCTTAGCAAACACGGATAGTTGTTGATATCGGGAAAGCGTTTGCGCTGATCGGCGACGAATGATTTTTGTTTTTCGATGGACGGTATCGCTGAGTGCTGACCGTTTTCCCAGAAGCGGACCAACAGGCGTTCGACACGCGCAGCGCCGGGTATTTCGATCTCCTCATCGTCAAGTCCGGTCACATCGCCGACATATTTGCCACTGCCATCGATACCGCGAAAGAGTTGCAGCCGGCCAGGTAGCGTGGTCTTCTCTTCAGAGTTAGACGCTTTCAGAGTAGGTCGGCCATAGATCAGACACTGTTTGAAGATAACTCCAGCGACGGCGGGAACCTCGCTCGATAGTTTGGTGCCAACACCAAAGCCCGCCGCCTGCGGAAAGTCTCTGACAATGCGCCGCACTTTTTCTACGTCCAAATCGCCGGTGAGATTTGGTCTTAAGCCATGAAGTCCATTGGCTTCGAAAAAACGCAGACACCACTCGCCCAACTCCGCAAGATCGCCGGAGTCGACACGGAAACCTTTGAAAGCGCGACGCCGTGCCTCTGTCGAAGTAGCAGCCATGGCTGCATGAACTGCGCCCATGTACACATCAATCGTGTCGAGCAGCAGGGTGGTACCGTTAGGATTCGCGTCGAGCCAGCGCTCAAACGCCACTTGTTCGAAATGTTTTGGCTTGCCTGTGCGCGGTTCGATCTCCGGGTCAGACATGTACTCGATGTAGGACTGTTGCCAGTAGTGCGCTTCGGTGCCAACAGCGGGTATATCGAGGCGATGCGCGGCTTCCATATTAGAGGTGTCGTTGAAGCCGCCGATGAAGGCGTAGGTGGCGATATCAACCGCGCGCTCGATGTCACCGTTGCGTCGCAGTGAAAAGTCAGATAACCAGCGCTCCTCGCCTGCGGCCATGCGAAACTGCATCGCCGTGCTGGCGGTTGTCATGGGCAGGTCGAAGGCGTGCTCAAACTTAATCTCCTGCGCCTGCGTGAGACCGAAAGCGCCGGTGATGTCAGCGAAAGGTTGTTGCGCGAAGACAATGGTGCCGGTGCGCACTGCCCTGATGGCGCCAACAAATTGAATGTCTTCGATGGCCTTGGCGAAGCGCTGCAACCCGCCGCGATCCTGTTCCAGAAAGCGCAAGCGCGGGCGATCAATCTGGCTGTCGACCAGAAGTCGGACGAGCCGCTCGTGGCCCAGGCAAGGTGCGAACGGCAACTTTCTTTGAGTAACGTAAAAGGTAGCAAGGGCGTCGCTGAGCGGACGATCGTTCAGGCGCGTGACGTCTTTGTAAGACGCATCGCCCATTGCGGCGTGATAACGATCGATATTTAGAGTGCCCATTTTAATCAGGCGGCAGGAGGCAGGAGCAGAAGGCAGGAGCAGGAGGCAGGAGCAGGTGGCAGGACGAAGAATGCTGGCGATTGAGTTTTCTGCTCCTGCCGTCTGCCTCCTGCTCCTAGATTTCCGCGCCGGCTTTTTGCATTTCTGCAAGCGCGCGCTCGGCGTCTCCCGGGTTGAGTTCAACAGCCCGCATCGCATTCTTTAGGGCCTTAACTCGGAAGCCCTCTTTCAATGCGTCGAGCACGGTGTTCTTTACGCAGTAGTCCGTTGCCAGACCCCCAACCCAGACCTCTTCCACGCCGAGCCGTTGAAGTTGCAGAGCCAGATCGGTGCCATCAAATGCTGAATAAGAATCTTCATCGCCGAGACCTATCGAGATTACTCGAATGTGAATATCGTCAATCAGTTCGGGATGAAACTCCGCGCCTTTCGTGTTTTGTACACAATGCACGGGCCAGGTGCCACCGTATACTGCGAAGTGCTTGGTTTTTTCCGGATGCCAGTCCCGGCTCTTGAAAACGGGCTCACCTCGCTCCAAAAATTCCTCGATCAGCTTATTAAGCGGCGCCACAACCTCATCGCCCTGCGGGACGGCCAGGGAGCCGCCGGGGCAGAAGTCATTTTGTACGTCAACAACGATCAATGCGCGTTTGTTAGAACTAGACATGGTCCTGGTTCCCCAGCTATCAATAATTCAATGCTCATATGATGAAGGTAATGTGACTTGGGGACAAGCCGATGCCAGGCAAAGTCAGAACCGGGAGCGGTAAGCGACCGGGTTCAAGTGATGTTCAAAGCTCAATGTCAAAGCTCTCTCGCACGTCCCTTTCACTGCGTGAACGACTGACTGTTGTGTGTAGGTGGAAACCATCCGGTCACTACTAGCGACCGGGTCCTGGCAATCAAGTTGGACTTTACTCGTAGCGATTAGATTAGGAACAAACTCGGTTCGGTTATCCAAGTTGATCTTGAGACCCATTCGCTACCGAGGCTGTTTGAAAACTAAAAGTTGATCAACATCGAAAGAAGAGCGGGGGCAAGCCACCCTTCCCGACCTCGAGACTTTCAAACTTGCTCGAGTTGCGCAAAGACTTGAAAGCTTCTCACACAGCATTTTCGACAACGTTTAGCGCCCAACACCATTGTGTAATCACTCAAGTATGAAAGTCTCGAGGTTGGGAAGGGTGGCTTGCCCCCGCCGCGTCCGGGGTTAGAATGCGGCTGCGTTTTCACACAGTCTCGATAGCGACCGGCTGCAGCCTCCAATACACAAACCGTTCAATGCGCGTGGCTGCGCAAGCAAAGAGTTCGGCATCGCTGGTCGTCGACGAGCGATGCGAGAATCCGAGCCTCACCCGTAAAGGCTCCTGCAGCGGTTCTAATGCCTCCCGCGATTGTCGTGTGGGCTTCAAGTTAAGTTACTATGGTCACATGACTGATTCGTAGCAGGAGGATAAATGAAACGTAAAGCTTCGGCCGTCTGGAACGGTGGCCTCAAAGATGGGAAAGGTACCATCTCGACAGACAGCGGCGTTCTCGCAAACAGCCAATATTCTTTCAGTACGCGCTTTGAGAATGGAATTGGCACGAACCCTGAAGAGTTGATTGCAGCCGCGCACGCCGGTTGTTTCTCGATGGCACTTTCAGGTCAGTTGGGTCAGGCCGGTCTGACAGCGGAGAGCATCCGAACGACAGCGGCGGTGAGTCTCGAAAAAACTGACGGTGGCTTTGCGATCACTAAAGTACATCTCGACGTCACGGCGAAAGTGCCGGGCGCTGACCAGCAAGCATTTGAGACAGCGGCAAATAACGCCAAGGCAGGCTGCCCAGTCTCCAAACTTTTGAAGGCAGAGATAACGATGGAAGCGAAGCTCGAGGCTTGATTCCGGAGTTTTCATTAACGCCGATACACTCTATAGTTGTTGTCGCATCTCACACACAAGCAAGGCCTCTTTAATGTCTGAATTCAAAAGTACCCCCGCGCTCGACCATGACAAACT
>DASWDX010000201.1:0-8602 GCA_036395055.1 Pyrinomonadaceae bacterium
CACAGGCATTCCTGCCTGTCTTCTTTTCTGAGCGTTCTGTATATTTGATTGAAGGATGAAAAGATGACGGCCGGAACTTCGCACCTTCGGATGTTTTTGGGGAACGAATGACAGACAGGAATGTCTGCGCTACTTAGGAGACCAACATGGCTACGGCTAGCAAAGACGAGAGACTCGAATTGCTTTATACGCTCTTCTGTGACGACGTTCGCCTTGAAGTTGGTAACAAGCTTTCGCTCATGGGGGTGTTTCAAAACATCATGGTGCAGCAACTGCCCGTTTCCCTGATCAAGTTTGCCGTGGTCAATCATTGGCGTGGCCAGGGCACACATCTCTCAGAGGTCAGGATCCTGACGCCCGATCGCCAGCTTCCCGTCGTTGTTTCGCAGCCGACGAGCTTCGAGATCACACCCGGTGGCTTTGCTGACAACATCAGTTTCTTTGTGAATGTGACTTTCCCGGCGGCCGGACAGTATTGGGTTCAGACGCTGGTTAACTCAAATCTTTTCGATGAGCAGCAACTCACAGTATCCGATGGAAGCGAACCGCAAGCGGACGATTCTTCCGAGGCTGTTAACTAGGGAGGACAGACATTCTTGTCTGTCACTTGCTCGCAAAACCAACTCACACAGGCACGCATGTCTCTCCTGGTTCACTATTATCGGCGCTTTGGTAAGCGGCGGAGCGTAGGAACGACAAGTAGGTCTGTCCCGCAACGCAAGTCCTGGGATCAGTAGTCAATCCCGAAAAGCTTAATCTTCGAGTTAAGAGTGGTGGGTTTGATGTGCAGCAGGCGCGCAGCCCGGGCCTGATGTCCCCCGGTTTGATCGAGCGCCAGTCTGATCAGACCCGTCTCAAACCGTTCAACCTCGGTATAAAAATCGATGCCTTCAGCGACGTTCAAAGTACGTATGCGGTTCGATTCATCGGTAAACGCCTTATCGCGAGCGAGCGTTTCCGTTTCTCGGAGTAACGCGTCCATGAGGTCAAGCAGGCGCTGCACGCGGTTTCGAGACGATCGTTCAGCTATTTTTAGTTGCGAAGTTGGGATGGTCGCAAGCGGTTCTTGCCTGCGGTGATCGCGACTTAGCACGCGATCTCTGCCCGGCTCGCCTGTGAGTGGAATGCCGTCTGCTCGTTCAGCCCTCATTTGAAACCCCCTTCAATGCTTCTCATGACGGATTTACAGGAGAATTCCCAGCGCAATGCTCCGGGTGCGAAGTGCGTAACGACTCCTTTTATACGCTGCCGCAAGGCGGGGGTTCCAAAATTAGACAAAAGAAAAGCGAGCCTATTAATTAGGCTCGCTCTGGTTACATGAAAAACTGGTGCGGATGAGAGGACTTGAACCTCCACGATGTCGCCATCACAGGCTTCTGAGACCTGCGCGTCTGCCAGTTCCGCCACATCCGCATGCGTGCGTTTTCATTATGCGAACGGGTCTGGACAGTGTCAAGAAAGGTCAACTTGCAGGACTCAATGCTGGTTGCCTGGCTTGCGCGCGCCGACGCCGAAACTAAGCGAGTACCTATCTGCCGGCACCGTCTTTAATGCCGGCAGATTCGATGACGGAAGAGATCATCATCGTCGAAAAGTGCGATTCCGATTACGTCTCACGCTTCGCAAGACGAGGTCATCGTCAAAAACCCGACGATTGCGATTACGGATTCGGTTGCGCAGCACAATATTGCCGACGCGATTCCCCCGTGGTCCCCGGCCATCCCAGCGGCCATTTCTGGCGTCATGGCAGTTTACAAACTTGCCGCATTTATTGTGCGAGCTGCCAAAAATCCCGCCACGCCCGTAGCCTCGCCCGCGGCCTTGCGCCGAGGCGGCTGCCGGTATTATCAGCGCCAACAACAAAGCCATGACAGTGACTGCAAAAAAGTTGTGCCCGTGCCTCAAATGCTTCATAAACTCCTCCTTAAATTCGACCTGTTAGTCTAGCTTTCGTGTTTGATTTCAACGGTCAGTGGAGAGAGCACTGTACGTCTTAGGGCAACAATCATCGTGCCACGTTTAGCGCGATTCCGCCACAACTTTCTTGCAGTCCGCCATAAAATGAGGCCATTTGCGCTGACAGTCGATGCAACACCTGTTTCAATCTGATAATGTAATTGTCCTGGCGCCACTAGTCGGTATATTGCAGTTATCTTTCGATTCGATTGCGTGTGAATATGGCGGAGGACGTACTCGATTTTCAGGCTTTGAGCGAACGATTCACGAACGTTCGCAAGCGGATCGAGTCAGCGGCGATCCGCTGTAATCGCTCGTCTGATCAGATAACCCTGATCGCCATCAGCAAGGCACATCCCGTGGAAGTAATAAGAGCCGGGCTCGCCCTGGGCATCAAAGACCTCGGCGAGAATAGAGTGCAGGAAGCAGAGGGAAAAATACACGAAGTAGGACGCGCCGCGGCGCGCTGGCATTTGGTGGGCCACCTTCAGGCCAACAAAGCGCGCCGTGCAGTCAAACTTTTCGATGTGATTCATTCTCTTGACTCTGTAGCCTTAGCCGAGCGGCTGAATCATCTGTGTGCGGCAGAGGGAAGAGAAGAACTACCAGTGTTGATTCAAATTGATCTCGGCGGGGAAGAAACTAAGACTGGCATCGATCCCCGACAGCTACCGCGCCTGTTGGTTGCGCTTAACGATTGTCAACACCTTCGGCTGCTCGGACTGATGACGCTGCCGCCATATTTTGAAAACCCTGATTGCGCCCGTCCCTATTTCAAAACGCTCCGCGAGTTGCGCGATGAACTGCAGCTTCAGGGATGCTTTGGCGAAAGCGTGGGCGATTTGTCGATGGGGATGAGCCACGATTTCGAGATTGCAATTGAAGAGGGAGCGACCATGGTGCGCGTCGGAACGGCGATATTTGGTGAACGAAAAAAATCTCCGGGCGAAGCTTCTGAATAACAAAACATGATCATCCTCGGTAGGCTTTACTGGTTCATTAATTCGGCGGTTATCGCGGTTATTATTGCGCTTATTGCGTTAGTGCTGCTGCGGTTGATTGCCAACCAGGCTGATCTAAATCCGTTCAGCTGGAACTCACGGACGATTCGTCGTCTCACGGATCCATTTATTGTGCCAATGCGCCGCGCACTGGTTGGGTTCGGTGTGGATCCTAAATATGCGCCAATCGTTGCTATTCTGACAACAATTCTATTGGGATGGTTTTCATTGCAGCTGGTGGCCAGCATGGCCAACACAATCGCAGGCGTGCTGATGAGCCTAAGCCGGCACGCTGTTGTCCCGATCATTGGTTATGTGCTGTATGGGCTGCTCAGCTTTTACAGTTTGCTGATTTTCCTCCGCATAGTTTTTTCCTGGGTAACGGTGAGCTATTCCAACCGTCTGATGCGTTTCCTTGTAAATGCTACTGAACCACTGCTCGGGCCGTTGCGCCGCATGGTGCCGTTAATCGGAACCTTCGATATTTCGCCAATCGTGGCCTTTATTATTGTGTGGCTGGTGCAGGCGGCGATTGCTGGAACCCTCTTGCATGGCTGGCCAACTATGTTTTTTGCTTAATCGTCTAAATATAAGGTCCAACATCTAAAGTCCAATGTCCAATGTCCCATCAGGACCAGAAGCCGTGGCGGATGCCGTCGGCGACATACCGCTACAATCTCAGGTTGACCGCATAAGCGAATGATATGGCGTCGCTGGTCGACGAATACAGAACCGGTAGCGGGTAGCGACCGGACACAACCTGCGATATACACTAACGGAGCAATGAGCAGTATTGTGAAAAGTATCTACGGAGCTTCGTAGTTCACCGGCATGCAGTCGCTACCGCTTCCGGTTCCGTATTTGTGCTGCGCTGATACCTGATGTTGTTGAGCATTCGCCTAACGCCATGATCAACTACTCCGACAAAGACGGAATGCTAATCTTCAAGGTGCGTGTCGTTCCCAGTGCGTCCCGCAGTGAAATCGTTGGTGAACATGATGGCGCTTTGCGCGTGCGAATCGCTGCGCCTCCAGTTGATGGTGCGGCGAATGAAGAACTCGTGCGGTTGCTGGCGCGAGCTTTCAAGGTCTCTCGCAGCGCCGTCGAGATTAGCGCCGGTCAAACTTCCAAGCTTAAACAGGTCCGCGTAGGCGGTATTACGCCAGAAATGTTGGCGGCGCTGGGACTCGTAAAGTAAAAGTTAGTTTGACAGCAGGATTGAGGCAGTGGAATATTTGCAGTAATTACAACAAAGCGGATCTATTTACCCATTCTTGCAACGCTCTTGGCACTCGACGGATAAGGCACCTGGCAAAGGAATGGAACCCAAAAAAATCTCTCACTACCGGATCCTGGAGAAGCTTGGAGCGGGCGGAATGGGCCAGGTCTATCTTGCTGAGGACATGAAGTTGGGGCGGAAGGTTGCCCTCAAGATTCTCAGCCAGGAGTTCACTACAAATAGAGATCGGCTGAACCGTTTCGAACAGGAAGCCTGCGCCGCTTCCGCTCTCAACCATCCAAACATTCTCACGATTCACGAGGTAGGCGAGGACCATGGCTCCCATTTCATCGCCACCGAATACATCGACGGCAAGACTCTGCGCAGATATATGGCTGGTTCCCCACTCGAGGCGCGTGAAATTCTCGATATCGCAGTCCAGGCTGCCGGGGCTCTCGAAGAAGCGCACGCAGCGGGCATCGTTCATCGTGACATTAAGCCCGACAACATCATGATACGCCGGAATGGCTACGTTAAAGTGCTCGACTTTGGGTTGGTCAAGTTAACTGAAGATTCCGATAGAAGTATGTCTGACGAAGAAGCCTCAACCAGGGTCCTGGTGCAAACCGACGCCGGCGTGGTGATGGGCACGTCACATTACATGTCGCCCGAACAAGCGCGTGGTAAACCGGTGGACGCTCGCAGCGACATTTGGAGCCTCGGTGTGGTGATGTATGAAATGGTCGCCGGAAGGATTCCATTTGAAGGCGAAACCTCTACAGACGTTATTGTGGCAATAACGCAGAAAGAGGCGCCGCCGCTGGCGCGCTTCGCTCCCAACGTCCCCGCGGAACTCGACTGGATCATTACAAAAGCTCTCCGTAAAGATCGAGACGAGCGCTACCAGACGATAAAGGAACTACTGACTGACTTGCGTCGGCTGAAGCAAAAGCTTGAGTTTGAGGCCGAGCTGGAGCGTTCGGTTGCTCCCGATAGCGCCTCCAGATCGGCGATCACTGCGGCTCCGGCCATCGCTACAGTTTCGGGTCAAGTCGCCGCTACCGCGGAAGGAACTGCGACGCACGCGCCTTCCAGCGCCGAATACATCGTTAGTGAGATCAAGCGTCACAAGACCGGCGCCAGTCTCATCGCTGCGGTCTTTGTGCTAGCTGTTGCTGCTGCAGTTTTCTTCTATTTTAACCGTGCGCAAGCACTAACAGATAGAGATACCGTCCTGTTGGCGGATTTTGCGAATAGTACGGGAGAACCCGTTTTTGATGGCACTCTAAAACAGGCGCTGGCCGTGCAACTGGGGCAGTCGCCCTTTCTGAATATTTTCCCGGAGGAGCGTGTGCGTGAAGCGTTGCGTTTCATGGGCCGTTCGCCCGACGACCGCCTGACAAGAGATGTAGCTCGCGAGATCTGCGAGCGTCAGGGTTTGAAGGCGATGCTGACTGGCTCTATCTCCAGCCTTGGCAGCCACTACGTAATCACCCTCGAAGCAGTAAACGCGCATTCCGGCGACTCGATAGCACGCGAGCAGGTAGAAGCAGACAGCAAGGAGCAGGTACTGTCTGCACTCGGTAAGGCCGCATCGGCGTTGCGCGGAAAGCTTGGCGAGTCGCTAAGCTCCATTAAGAAGTTTGAAGTCCCGGTCGAGCAGGCAACTACTTCTTCTTTAGAAGCGTTGAAGGCCTTCGCGACAGGTAATGACGAACGAGCAAAGGGGAACGGAGAGCAGTCGGCGGCATTTTACAAAAGGGCCATCGAGTTGGATCCGAACTTTGCCATGGCTTACGCAAGACTGGCGGTGTATTACGGGAATCAATTCCAACTTGATCTTGCCCAGCAATATGTGCAAAAAGCTTATGACTTGCGCGAACGAGTCAGCGAACGCGAGCGGCTTTATATCTCCGAGAAGTATTTCACCTATCTCACCGGCGAAATGGATAAGAAGATCGATATACTTCAGACGTGGGCGCGCCTGTATCCCACCGATTACATTCCCCACAATAATCTTGCGCTCAATTACAATGTTATTGGCCGTTACGATGAGGGCGTCAAGGAGGCATTAGAGGCTGTTAGACTCAGTCCCACTGGCATCAGCCCGCGAGAAAATTTGATCTCCAGCTTTATCGGCCTAAACCGCCTCGACGAAGCGGAGCAGGTCGCTAAAGAAATGGCTGCACAGCATCCGGACGCCGCCTCCTCGCATTTCAACAGGTTCCTCTTTGCCGTTATGCGAGGCGATCAATCGCAAGTCGACGCAGAAGTTCAGTGGGCCAGGGGTAAGCCCGCAGAAGCCGACCTAACCGACCAACTCGCTGCTCTTGCATTCTCAGTTGGACAAGAAAAAAAAGGCGAAGATCTAAAACGGCGCGCGGTTGATCTTTATAAGAACCAGCATCGAATTGAAAATGCCAGTCAGGCGTTAATCGGTCTGGCTGCTAATCAGGCCTCCTTCGGAAGATGCGAACAGGCGAAGGAGAACGCTGCGGCCGGCCTCGCCTTGTATCGCGGTCGAATTAGCGTTCCATTCTCCGCGCTCGTCTTCGCGGTTTGTAATGATATGGGCCGTGCGCAGTCTTCGCTCGATGAAGCGCTGAAGCAGTATCCGAAAGATACTATCATCGTCTCCATGCAGGCGCCGGCGATCAGAGCAGCGCTCGAAAAAAATTCTGGCAATTCCAAACGAGCTCTCGAACTGCTGGAATCTGTGCGCGCCTACGACCTCGGATTCGTTGGCGGACTATTAAACAGTTATATGCGCGGTGAAATATATCTTCAGCAACGTTCAGGAAACGAAGCGGCAGCGGAGTTTCAAAAAATTATTGAGCATCGCGGCGTAGACGCCCTGTCGCCCCTGCATGCGCTGGCACATCTCGATCTTGCTCGCGCCGCGGCTCTTGCCGGGGACACCTCCCGAAGCCGCAAGGAGTATCAGGATTTCTTTGCTTTATGGAAAGATGCCGACGCGGATCTGCCGATACTGGTCCAGGCGAAGAAAGAGTATGAGCAGTTGAAGTGATCCAGGCGAATTAGCCGCGGATTAGCGCCGATTCACGCGGATCAGAGAGACAAAAGTGTTCGGCTCATGAGGATAAGAAAATAGAAATCATTGTGCCTTTTGTCTTGATCCGCGGTTATCCGCGTTAATCCGCGGCAGCAAGTATTTTGTGATATATTTTCCGGCCTGCAAATCTGCACAAGTTAATTCCATAAGGATCGAAGCAAATGTCAGGACACTCGAAGTGGCATAGTATCAAGCATAAGAAGGGCGCGCTCGATGCCAAGCGCGGCAAGCTGTTCACAAAGTTCATCAAGGAGATAACTGTCGCCGCTCGCTCCGGCGGTGGTGATCCGGAAGGCAACGCGCGCTTGCGTAAGGCCATTCTGGACGCTAAAGCCGGCAACATGCCCAACGACACGATCGAACGTGCAATTCGTCGCGGCACCGGCGAAGAAGAAGGCGTGAACTATGAGGAAATAACTTACGAAGGATACGGACCAGGCGGCGTGGCCCTGTTGATTGAGTCGATGACCGACAACCGCAATCGCACTGTAGCGGAGATTCGACATATCTTTTCTAAGAATGGTGGCAATCTGGCTGCCGCCGGCGCTGTGGCCTGGATGTTTGAGAAGAAGGGTTACGTGGTTATCCCCAAGAGTGCTAAGTCGGAGGAGGAGTTGTTTGAAATTGTCACTGACGCGGGCGCCGAAGACCTGCGTGATGACGAGGACAATTTCGAAATCATAACCGCTCCGGCCGACTTCGATACTGTGCTTGATGCGGTTAAGAAAGCAGGCGTTGAGCCACAGGTTGCCGAAGTTGAAATGGTTCCCAAAGAGTACAAAAAACTCGAGGGAACAGACGCCAAACAAATGTTGAAGTTAATGGAAGCTCTCGAAGATCACGACGACGTACAGAAAGTTTCCGCCAATTTCGACATCAGCGAAGCCGACATGGCGGCAGCGTAGGACATGCACGCAGTGGGCAGTGAGCAGTGGACGGACAGCAAACAGTAAACAGCAAACAGTAAACAGCAGCAAGCTTTACCCCATACGCGGGAGCACAAAAACTTTTTATTTCCGTCTGGCTGTCTGCTGTTCACTATTTGCTTATTACCTCTGTCCGGCTGTCTGCTGTTTCCTGTTTGCGGTTTGCTCGCCCTCAGCCTCTGCCAGATCGCTATTTGCCGGCCCCTGGATTACTTTTCCCCGCGCGTCGTAACGCGATCCGTGGCATGGGCAGTCCCAGGTATTTTCAAGCGAGTTCCACTTAACCATGCACCCCAGGTGTTTGCAAACTGCTGAAAGCTCATGAATCTGCCCTTGCGGATCTCTATAGACGGCAACTTTGCTTAAACCGCGCGAGATGATGGCTCCTCCGCCCGGTTTGACTTCGTCTGCGGACTCAACATCGCCG